>NZ_SOFZ01000022.1:0-284444 GCF_004402435.1 Cryobacterium sp. TMB1-7 | reverse complement strand
CCCGCAAAACCCTCGACTGGAAAACCCCGAAAGAAGCCCTCAACGAGCTACTCTCGAAGCCACAACCGACCGGTGTTGCGCTGACCGGTTGAATCCGCCAGCTATTGCGTCCTATAAATCTGACGAAGTCCTAATAAGCGTGCGACCAGTCGGGGCCTGGCTGGCTGTCTAGGCTGTAGCCATGGCCACAGTCATCCTCGTGCGGCACGGCCGCACCACCGCAAACGCCACCGGGCTGCTGGCCGGACGCACCGCCGGCGTTCTGCTCGACCAGATCGGCCGAGACCAAGCCGTCGTCACGGGGAAGCGGCTCGCCGCGGTACCGCTGGTCGGGGTGGTCTCCAGCCCGCTGGAGCGCTGCCGGGAAACCGCGCAGCACATCATCGACCGCCAGAGCGGCACGCTGCTGACGCCGATCGAAGACGAACTCTCCGAGTGCGACTACGGCGACTGGCAGGGCCGCACCCTCCAGGACCTGTCGGCGGAGAAGCTGTGGTCGGTGGTGCAGACCCAGCCGTCCGCCGTGACCTTCCCGAACGGGGAAGCGATGGCAGCGATGCAGGCCAGGTCGGTCGCCGCGATCCGCCGCCTGGACGCCGCCTTCGAGGCGGAACACGGACCCGGCGCGGTCTGGGTGGCGGTGAGCCACGGCGACATCATCAAGTCGATCCTGGCCGACGCCTTCGGCATGCACCTGGACCTGTTCCAGCGGATCAACGTGGGTCCGGCATCCGTCTCGATCGTGCGGTACGGCAGTAGCCGGCCGACCGTGCACGCCACCAATACCGACGCCGGGGACCTGTCCTGGCTCGCGGCGAGCGCCCCCACGGCGGACGCCCCGGTCGGCGGTGGGGCGGGTCATCAGGCTCCGCACGCGTCGCGCGCCTAAAATACTCGCATGCCTACAATCGTCCATGAGTTCGCCTGGCCGGATCGGGTCGTCGTCGGCACCGTCGGTCTGCCCGGCTCCCGCACCTTCTACCTGCAGGTGCGCACCGGCGCCCAGATCGTCAGCATCGCCCTGGAGAAACAACAATCCGCGCTGCTCGCCGAGAAGATCGACGAGATCCTCGACCAGCTGATCGCCTACGAGGGCAACCCGTTCAGCATCCCCACCGGCACCCCCATCGAACTGGTCGACAACGACCCGTTGGAGCCCGTCGACGAGGAATTCCGCACCGGCTCGATGAGCCTGGGCTGGGACCCGACGACGGTGCAGATCGTGCTCGAGGCCTTCCCGATCGTGGACGAAGACGACGACGAGCTGCTCGACCTCGCTGCCGTCGAACCGGCCGAAATGCTGCTGGTGCGGATGCCCGTCGGCACCGCACGGGCGTTCGCCACACGTACCCGCGAGGTGGTGGGCGCCGGCCGGCCCATCTGCCCGCTCTGCGGCTATCCCATCGACGCAGACGGGCACACCTGCACCCTCCCCGGCGCGTGAACATGCCGGACGCCGACCTCGTCGACGGTGACCTCGAACTCACCGGGCGGATCACGACGGCGTCCAACGCGACGTTCCTAGGCAGCATCGACGGCGTCACGGTGGTGTACAAGCCGATCGCGGGGGAGAACCCGCTGTGGGACTTCCCCGACGGCAACCTGGCCAGCCGGGAGGCGGCGGCGTACCTGGTCTCGGAGGCGTTCGGTTGGAACGTCGTGCCCCGCACCTGGCTGCGCGACGGCCCGATGGGCCCCGGCATGGCGCAGCTCTGGCAGGAGCGGGACCCCGGCCAGGATGCCGTGGACCTGATCCCGGCCGAGGCCATGCCTGAGCAGGGCTGGCGGCACGTGCTCGACGGCCAGGACGAGCAGGACCGGCTGGTGTCACTCATCCACGAGGACTCCGTGGCACTGCGCCGGATGGCCGTGTTCGACATCATCGTGAACAATGCCGACCGCAAGGGAGACCACATCCTGGCCATGCCCGACGGGCACCGACACGGCGTCGACCACGGGCTCACCTTCCACGCCGACCACAAGCTGCGCACCGTGCTCTGGGGCTGGCTGGGCGAGGAGCTCAGCATCGACGAGCTGGCCGGGATCGACAGGGTCAGCGCCGATCTCACCGTCGGGCTCGGGCGCGAACTCGCCGGCCTGCTCACTCCCGCCGAGATCGTCGCCCTCGCCGCCCGCTGCGACCGGCTGCGCACCGAAGCCCGCTTCCCGGCCCCTGAGGGCCGGATGCCCGCGGTGCCCTGGCCGCTGTTCTGACGGTCCCGGCCACCGATTCCCGCAGAACGGCGCCGACCGCGCCCACATCGTGGGACCCTTGAAGCATGGATCTCGAGGTATCGCCCACGCTCACGATTCCGGCGACGGAACTCGGGTGGCGGTTCTCCCGGTCGTCCGGCCCCGGCGGGCAACACGTGAACACCTCGGACAGCCGCGTGCAGGTGTCCTGGAATGTCGTCGAGTCTGCGGTTCTCACCGACGAGCAGCGGATGCTGCTTCTCACCCGACTCGACCGGCGCCTGATCAACGGGGTGGTCACCATGGCCGCCTCCGAACAGCGTTCCCAACTGCGCAATCGTGAGATCGCGCTGACGAAGCTCGCGGAGCTCGTGGCCGCGGGCCTGGCCCCCGACGGGCCCAGCCGCCGGGCGACCAAACCCACCCGGGGTTCCGGCCGCCGGCACCTCGCCGCCAAGCAGCAGCGCTCGGCGACGAAAGCGCAACGGCAGCGGCCGTCCGCTGAGTAACGCAGCCTAGGCCACGCTGGCGCGCACGAACTCGGCGACCATAGGAGCAAGCCCTGCACCCACATCAACGGCCGGGCGCTTGGCTCCCCGAACCTCGAAAGAGTGGTTCGCCGCGTCGATCAACTCGAGTGTCGCCGTGCCGATTCGCCCGACCACCGGGGTGAGTTCGTCCGGGGCGGCGAACGGGTCACGCGTGCCCTGCACGAACAGCATCGGCCGGTCGATCCCGTACAGGTGCTCATCGCGCAGCTTCTCCGGCTTGCCCGGCGGATGCAGCGGGTAGCCGAGAAAGACCAGGCCCGCTGCCGGCATGCCGGCGGCCACCGCCATGGAGGCCATCCGCCCGCCGAAGGACTTACCGGCCGCCCAAACGGGCTGACCCGCCGACCGGGCAGCCGCAGCGTCCATCGCCGCCCGCCAGGCGGCGATCGCCCGGGGCGCCCGGTCGGGGAGCCGGCGGCCGGCCTCCCGGTACGGGAAATTGAACCGCAGGGTCGCCAACCCGGCGGCGTTCAGCGCCTCGCTGAACCCGACGAGGAACGGATGGTCGAAGCTGGACCCCGCTCCCGGTGCCATGACGAGCGTGGCGAACGCGTCCGCCGGTCGGGCGAAGGCGGCCGACACCATCCCGTCCTCCACCACGATGCGCATATTCTCCGTCGATTGCATTCGTCCCCTAGCCCGTGACGACGATCTTGCCGAGAGCACGTCCCTCGCCGAGGTAGGCGAGCGCCCGCGCCGCCTCGTCGAGCGGATAGGTGCGGTCGATGTTGATGCTCAGCTCGCCCGCGACGCACCGCTCGGCGACGGGCTCGAAGTAGGCCGGGCCCTCCCTGGCGATGAGTAGCCCCAGCCGGCGCCCGGTTACCACGCCGAGCGCCGCGCCGACTGTCACGACCCGCAGCACGCTGCGTACGGTGCCGCCGACGCAGAGGTAACGACCGCCGCGGGCCAATGCCCGCTGGTAGGCGAACACTGACCGGTGCGCCACGAGGTCGAGGATCAGGTCGAACGGTTCCAGCCGGGTGAAGTCCGAGGTGGTGTAATCGACGACCTCGTCGGCGCCGAGCCCGCGCATGAAGTCGAGCTTTCGCGCGTTGTCGACGCCGGTCACGTGCGCTCCGGAGTGTTTGGCCAGCTGAATCGCGAACGACCCCGACCCGCCGCCCGCCCCGTTGATCAGCACACGCTGCCCGCGGCGAACACGGGCGGTTCCCTGCAGCGCGATCGCTCCGGCCTGGGGCAGGGCCGACGCCTCGGCGAAGGTCAACTCCGCAGGTTTGTGGGCGAGGGCCGCGACCGGCGCCACAGCGAACTCGGCGAAACCGCCCAACAGGCCCATGTTGTCGCCGTACACGTCATCATTCACGCGGAACCGGGTCACGCCGGAGCCGACCGCGGCGACCCGACCGGCGATGTCGGAGCCCAACACCCGGCGCCTGGGGGCGCGCAACCCGCCGATCCGGGCGTACCCCGGGGATCCGGTCAGGCCCTCCCAGTCGGACAGATTGAGGGACGTCGCGGCGACCTCGATGAGTACCTGGTTCGGGCCCGGCGAGGGCTTCGGGATCTCCTCGACCCTCAGCAGGTCGGGCTGCCCGTACCGGTCGTGGACAACGGCCTTCACAGGGGTCCGCCTTCGAGCGCGCGGCGCGGGTGTCGGAACATGCCGGTCAGTGTACGCGGAGCGGCCCGTCAGCGTGTGGGTGAACCTAGGCTGGTGGCATGACTGGTCCACGCGAACCCAGCGATACGCCGCTCAATGTGGCGCGGTACAAGATCAACCGCGAGATTCCTGCACCCGAACGACCCGAGGTCGCCGAGCCGGACACCAACGAGGCCGGCCAGGCCATGATGGATGCCCGCGCCCAGTACGTGGAGATCGCGATCCAGCAGGCGATGCGTCGCGGCGACTTCGACAACCTGCCCGGCACGGGCAAGCCGATCCCGGGCCTCACCGCCCCGTACGACCCGGACTGGTGGATCCGCCAGAAGATCGAGCGTGAGCAGATCACCGGACTGGGCCCGGCTGCCCTCACCCTGCGTTCCGAAGACGCCGGACTCGACGCCAGCCTCGACGCCGTGGTCGCCGAGCGAGCGGTGCGGGAGATCCTCGACGACTTCAACCGCCGCGTGATCGAGGCCCGCCGGCAGCTGCGCGGGGGCCCGCCCGTCGTCACGGCGCTTCGCGATGTCGATGCGGAGGTTGCCCGCTGGCAGGAACGCCGCAACGCCGCACGCATCGAGCGGGACGCGGCGCGGGAACGCCAGGAGGCGGCGCTGGCCGCGATGACCTGGCGGGAACGCCGCCGGGCCAAACGCGAGCGTTGAGGCCGGCCGACGTCTGCCCGCTGGCCGACGCCACGGAATGACACAGCAGACCGGGCCGAGCCCACACAGACACTGGGCTGCCGAACGCGACACACAGGGCCGGGTCTGTCAATAGGCACCGCGACCCTCCAATCTGCCAAGACCGGTGGCATCCTGACTGCATGACGGATGAGACCACCGCTGCCGACTTTCAGAAGAGCCTGGTGGCCCTGGCCACCCCGGAGCAGCGGCAGAAGTACACCCGGTACTTCCCGGGCGACGACTCGTTCATCGGCGTGCGGATGGGCGACGTGTTCGCCCTGGCCGGCCGGGCGCTCGCTATGCCGCTGCCGGACATCGAGACGCTGCTGGAGAGCCCGACCCACGAGGTGCGGGTCGGCGCGTGCTCGATTATGGGCAAGGCGGCGACGGACCGTAAGACCGGCGTCGAACGGCGTGAGGAGCTCTACGAGCTGTACCTGCGCCGCCACGACCGGATCGACACCTGGGATCTTGTGGACCTGGTCGCGTATCAGGTGGTTGGCGGCTGGCTCGTCGACAAGCCACGTGACCCGCTCTACTCCCTCGCGGCGTCGTCGTTCTGGCCGGAGCGCCGCACCGCCTTGGTCGCGACAGCCGCATTCCTGCGCCGGGGCGACATCACCGACACCCTGCAGCTGGCGCGGATGCTCGGCAGCGACGGGAACGACTACGTGCAGAAGGCCACCGGCTGGATGCTGCGCTACCTCGGCGACGTCGACCGGGACGCGCTCCTCGGCTTCCTCGACGACAACGCGGCCGGCTTGCCGAGGCTGACCCTGCGCGCCGCCACCGAGAAGCTCGACAAGCCGGTGCGAGCCGGCTATCTGGCCCGCAAACTGTGAGAAGAGCCTCAGAGTTTTCGGTTTTTCGGGGCTTTTCTCACAGTTCGCGGGCTTGGCGCAGGGGCACGGCTACGTCGGCGCCGCCCTCCCGGGTGAGACGCGGTCCCATGGTGACCATGGTGGGAGCGGGCACAAAACCGCCGGCGAAGAGGGCCTCGCCCTGTCGGAACCGTGAAGCCCGGGCGAGCATGGCCGGCGGCACGAAACCGAAGATGGTGGCGAGCTCGTCGAGGTCCACCGGAGACGTCATCTTCATCAGCGCCAAGTTGTCGCACTGCGAGATGATGCTGGGGTGCACCCGAGACGGTCGCTGGGTCGACAGCAGCAGCCAAAGGCCGAATTTGCGTCCTTCCGCCGCGATCTGCACGATTCTCTCCCGCACCGCCACGTGTAACGGGCTGGTCTGGTCGGGCGAGCAGAAGTTGTGCGCCTCGTCGATCACGATCAGGAGCGGACGGCGTTGCTCCCGTTTGTCCCACAGGTCGTCGAGCACTGCCAACGCCACCACCAGCGACTCCTCCGGGTAGGCGAAGCCGCCGAGGTCGAGCACCGTGGCGTCGGGGCGGGTCTCCAGGATGTCGGTCACGGCCGCCAGGCCCTGCGCCCAGATGCTCCAGTCGGTCACCCGGAGATTCTCGGTGCGTGCCGCCAGTTCGCGCGCCGCCGGGGTGCCCCGGTCCAGCAGGCCGGGGACGACCCTCGTCGGCTCGATCAGACCCACGGTGTCCTCGATGTGCATCAGCTCGTTGTGTTCGGCACGATCATCGAGCGGGTCGAGCCGAAAGACGGCCGCCTTCGCCCGCAACGACAGGTCCAGGAACCGCACCCGGAGAGCATCGGGGGAGGCAGCCGATGGGCGCAGCACCCGGATGTCCCGCTCGGCCAGCGCCCGTTGCGCATCCGTCGATTCACCCGCGGGATGGGCCTGCCGTATGTGCACGAAGTCCGCGTTCGGATCGAAGATCACCATGGGCAGCGCCGTGTGGATCAGCAGCTGTTCCAGCACCACGCCCAGGGCGTAAGTCTTGCCCGATCCGCTCTGCCCGCACCAGAAGGTGTGCCGGTTGAAGCGTTGGGCAAGGAGCCGGGCCGGGATGTGCTGGGAGGCCAGGAAGGAGCCGATGGGCAGGGACGCCGTGGCATCGCCGTAGAGCAGTTCGGTCGTGCGGGCATCCGCGGGTCGGAGCGTGGCCGATCCGAACGCGACGGAGCGCCGAACATCGAGGTGCCGGCCATCTCCATTGAGCAGACCCAGGATGCGCCCGGAGCCGTGCGGGGCGCCGCCGATCGTGACGGTGACCTCCTCAACCTGGCCCAGCTGGTCCGTCTCCTCCTCGCCCTCATCAGTGGACCGGAGGATCACCAGACCGCCCGGCTCGAATCGGGAGCCGGTGGCGCCGACGAACTGGAAATGCCGGCCGTCGATCGACACCGCGGCGGCCTTTTCGAGTGTTGCGCTCTCAACTTCACTCATGGTGTGACCTTTCATCGGGGATTCCGGCCGGAGAATCTCGCGGCGTTCAGCGGCAGCGTAGTGCCGTTTTGAATCTGTGGGCGATTGCCGGTGCATCGTCCTGGCAATTGTCGATGGAACAACCGGTGCGCTGGCCAGGGTTCGGCCCTGTGGACGTTTCGGGATCGGTGCAGACGAGATATTGTCGCTGCCACCGCCTCGACCACCGGTCCGGTGACGCAGCGACAGGAGGTCTCGGATGAGCCGGCCCGCACCCATCAGTTGGTTGCTTCGGCACCCGGTCGCCAACGCCCAGTCGCGGGAATCGGCCGCGCTGCTGGTGGGCGCGGCCGTCTTCCTGGTCGGCGCGCTGGCGTCGGCGATCACCTTTTGGGGTGACGACGTTCCTATCGCGGGTCCCGGCTCGGTCGGGCAGTTCGTCGCTTTGGCGAGCGCGGCGGCGGCGGCGGTGATCTTCGTCACCACGCGTGCCGTGATGCACGCCAGTCGGGCGGCAGGCACCCTGCTGGACCCCGGGCCACCCGGCCACGGCGGGCAGCTCCGGTGGTACGACATCGGTGCGCTTGCGCTGGCGCACGCAGTGATCTCGCTGTTGGCGTGGCTCGCGGTTGCGGGCCTGCTGAGCCGCAGCTTCATCGGTGCCGTCGTCTTCCCCGCCTCCGCGACGCTGCTGGCCGCGGTCGCCATCGCAGTCACGGCCTACAGTGTTTTCCTCTCCGCCGTTGGCCTGACCCCGATTCTGATGTCGGTCATCCTCGCCGTGTTCGTGGTGGTGGGCACTTTTGCGAGCATGTTGAGCGCCAGCGACCCATTGTGGTGGCAGGAGAACCTCAGCACCCTGGGCATTTCCGACGACATCTCGGCGCTGGCCTTCAACCTCACGGTCCTGATCGCGGGGATCATCGTCACCACCCTGGCTCATTACGCGACCGCGGCCATCCCGGCTGCCACGCCAGAAGAAGTGCGAGGACGCGCGCTCGTGCGGGGGGCGCTGGTTCTCATCGGCGTGCTTTTGGCTGGTGTGGGAATCTTCCCGCTCGATCAAAACATGGCAGCGCATAATGTATCCGCGACCGGAATGATCGTGGTTTTCATCACTGTCGTCGTCCGCCTCCGATCGTGGATCCCCACCATGTCACGGGTGTTCCTTCTTCTCGGGTATCTCTACGTGGGAGTTCTTGTCGTGCTGGCAGTGTGGTTCCTGACCGGGTACTACACACTCACCGCCGTCGAACTGGTGGCATTCGTGATGATCTTCAGCTGGCTGATCGTGTTCCTTCGTCAAACCGGAGCGACGCTGCTCGCCGAGAACAGAAATCGAGGCGAAAGTGCAATCCTCCACGGCTAACCGGCGGTTTCCGGGCGGCTTCGTGACCGAGGCTTCGGTCTATGGCACCATCCTGGTCAGCGGCATGATCGTGGTCGCCGGCGGCTATGGGGCAACCTCCTGGCAGACCTTTCTAGGCGTGATCGGCACGGTTTTCGTGTTCTGGGCCGCGCACGTGTACGCCGGTGCGGTGGTCGAATACGGTCTGAACCAGGCTCAGGATTCGACGATGGCCACCGCCGTGCGCCTCTCGCTGCGGCACTCGCTGGGCTTCCTCACGTCCGCGATCCCACCGTCCATCGTGCTGCTGCTCGGCGCGTTGCGGGCTGTGCCCGACGACGTTGCGGTGTGGACCGCCCTGTGGCTCGGCGTAGCCATACTCGGAGCCATCGGCTACAGCGCGTTCGCATTTCGAGGAAGCCCGTGGGTGATTCGCATCCTGGGCTGTCTGGGGACTTCGACGCTGGGCATCGCCATGATCCTGCTGAAGGTGCTCGTGCACTAGCGATACGGGCAACCAGCACGTGAGGCCCGTCGACCGAGTGTCTGCCGGTTCGGTCGATGGGTCCCGACCTAGCCATCCGCACCAGTCGGGTCGATGATTGCTTCGTGACGGAACGCGATGCGCCGATCGGACCCTGGTCGTGAACCCGGCGTCTGCGCGCGTCCAGCGCATCTACCTGATCCTGCTGCTCGGCAACACCCTCGCGGCCTCGTTCATCTGGGGCATCAACACGCTGTTCCTGCTCGACGCCGGGCTGAGTAACTTCGAGGCGTTCGCTGCGAACGCGTTCTTCACAGCCGGCATGGTGATTTTCGAGATCCCGACCGGCGTGGTCGCCGACACCGTGGGACGCAAAGCCTCCTACCTGCTGGGCACCATCACCCTGTCGGTCACCACCGCGCTGTACTGGATGCTCTGGGTCTGGCAGTCGCCGTTCGTCTGGTGGGCCATCGTGTCGGTGCTGCTCGGCCTCGGCTTCACCTTCTTCTCCGGTGCGGTGGAAGCCTGGCTGGTCGACGCGCTCACGTCGACCGGGTACACCGGCAGCCTGGAGGCGGTATTCGGCCGCGGGCTCGTGGTGACCGGTATCGCGATGTTCACCGGCTCGGTGCTCGGCGGAGTGATCGCCCAGGCCACCAACCTCGGTGTGCCGTTCCTCGTGCGCGCCGGGGTGCTCGTGATTATGTTCATCTACGCGTTCATCGTGATGAGAGACCTCGGCTTCACCCCGGACCGCTCGCGGGGCCCGCTGAAGGCGACCCGGTTGGTGCTCACGGAGTCGGTCGAGCACGGGCTGAAACGGCGGTCGGTGCGCTACATGATCCTCTCCGCCCCGTTCGCCTCCGGCGTCGGCTTCTACGCCTTCTACGCGCTGCAGCCCTACCTGCTCGAGCTGTACGGCGACCCGTCGGCGTACTCCATCGCGGGCCTGGCCGCCGCGATCCTCTCGCTGGCACAGGTAGCCGGCGGCGTGCTCGCTCCCCGGATCCGCACCCTCTTCGCCAAACGCACCAGCACCGTGATCGCGGCGTCCCTGCTCAGCGTGGTCTCACTCGTGGTGCTCGGCCTGAACAGCCTGTTCTGGCTGGCGGTGGTGTTCCTGATGGTCTGGGGGTTCGTGTTCGCGGTCGCCGAACCGGTGCGGCAGGCCTACCTCAACGACATGATCCCGTCGAAGCAGCGCGCCACCGTGCTCTCGTTTGACTCGCTGTTCGGCAGCCTCGGCGGCGTGTTCATCCAGCCGGCGCTGGGCCGCTCCGCCGACCTCTGGGGTTACGGCGCTTCCCTGATGATCGGCGGCCTGGTGGAACTCATCGGCGTTCCGATCATGCTCGCCAGCCGGCGCCAGAACGATCTCGCCGACACCAGAACGGTGCAAACGGATGCCCCGGCGCCCGAGGCGCCGTGACCCCGAGCTTGGTCAGTCGGCGGCGACGCTGGTGGCCGCCCAACTGGCCAGCAGACGCAGGCGCTCGGCGCTGGACGAGCCGGGCTCGGCGGTGTAGATCATCAGCACCGAGCCGGGATCGGCGGTGATGGCGAGTTCCTCATAGGCCAGGGTGAGCTCGCCGACCACCGGATGGTTGAACCGCTTCGTGCCGGCACCGTGCGTGCGCACGTCGTGGGCGCCCCAGAGCGTGCGGAACGTGTCGCTCTTGGTGGACAGCTCGCCGACGAGGTCCTGCAACCCCTTGTCGTTCGGGTCCCGGCCGGCCTCCGCGCGCATGATCGACACGCACATCTCCGCGAACACCTGCCAGTCCGGGTAGAAATCGCGCGAGGCGGGGTCGAGGAACTGGAACCGGGCCAGGTTGGGGGTGCGCCCGGCGTCGCCGATGACGGGGGAGTAGAAGGCCCGGCCCAGATCGTTGGTCGCCAGGAGGTCCTGATGCTGGTCGCGCACAAACGCGATGCCTTCGGTGATCGTGCCGAGCGCCCACTGCAGGCTCGGCCGACTCACCGGGTTCCGCGTCGCGCGCCGGCGGATGCGTCCGGACAGTGGGATGCCGTCGGCGGCCCGCGCCAGATTGAACAGGTGGCTGCGTTCGGTGTCATCGAGCTGCAGCGCCCGGGCGATGGCGTCGAGCACCGACGAGGACGCTCCCGCGATCGCACCGCGTTCGAGCTTGGCGTAGTACTCCACGCTGACGCCGGCCAGGGTGGCAACCTCGGTGCGACGCAGCCCGGACACCCGCCGATTGGTGCCGGCGGGCAGGCCGGCCAGTTCGGGGGTGATCTTCGCGCGCCGCGACATGAGGAATTCGCGCACCTCGGCTTGATTGTCCATAGCCACGACAGTACGTCCCCCTGTCGCGGCGTGGGGTGCTCTGCTGGTACACCCCTGCGCAGGGACTCCCGCCCACAGACCGTCGACGGTTCGCTTGAGGACGTACCAACAGCGACCAAAGGAGCATCCACATGCGTGGAGTCATCATGTACGCGCCCGGCGACGTCCGGGTCGAAGACCGCCAGGACCCGACCATTGTTGAACCGACCGATGCGATCATCCGTCTCACGGCCACCTGCATCTGCGGGTCGGACCTGTGGCCGTACCGGGGTGTCGAGCCCGTCGACCACACCGCGATGGGCCACGAGTACGTCGGCATCGTCGAAGAGATCGGTGACGCCGTGCAGACCGTCAAGGTGGGTGACTTCGTCGTTGGATCCTTCGTGCTCTCCGACAACACCTGCGAAATCTGCCGGGCCGGCTTCCAGTCCCGGTGCGAGCACGCCGAATTCGCCTCCGGAATGCAGGCCGAGAAGGCGCGGATCCCGCTCGCGGACGGCACCCTCGTCGCGACCCCCGGCCAGCCCGACGCCGACCTGATCCCGTCGCTGCTGGCCGCCTCCGATGTGCTCGGCACCGGCTGGTTCGCGGCAGTGGCCGCCGAGGCCGGGCCGGGCAAGACCGTCGCCGTCGTCGGAGACGGCGCCGTGGGCCTGATGGCGATCCTCGCCGCCAAACAGCTTGGCGCCGAACGCATCATCGCCATGTCGCGCCACCCCGAACGGCAGAAGCTCGCCAGGTTCTACGGGGCGACCGACATCGTCGAGGAACGCGGCGACGAAGGTGTGGCCAGGATCAAGGAACTCACCGGTGGGCTCGGTGCGCACTCCGTGGTCGAAGCCGTCGGCACGCAGGAATCGTTCATGCAGGCCGTCGGCGCGACCCGCGGCGGCGGACACCTGGGCTACGTCGGGGTCAACTACGACGTGCAGATCCCCGGCATCCAGCTGGTCTTCGCCGGCATCCACACCCTCGGCGGACCTGCCCCGGTGCGCCGGTTCCTGCCCAACCTGATCCAGTTGATCTGGGACCGCACCATCGACCCGGGCAAGGTTTTCGACCTCACCCTCCCCATCGAGGAAGCCGCCGAAGGCTACCGGGCCATGGACGAGCGCCGCGCCACCAAGGTCCTGCTCACCTTCTGATGGAGAGCGTGACAACAGTGCCGGCCCCGGCGGCCGCCGAGAAAACGCAGCGCCTGCCGATCTTCACCCTGCTGATGCTGGCCGCCATCGGCTTCGTCCTCGTGGCGATGGAGACCATGCCGGCCGGCCTGTTGCCGGTGATCGCCGGCGGACTGGGCACCAGTGAGGGCGCTGTCGGCCTGTTCGTCAGCGCGTATGCGCTGGGCACGGTCATTGTGACGATTCCCGCGATCACGCTGACCAGGAGGATGCGCCGGAAGCGGCTGCTGCTCGGTGCTATCCTCGGGCTCATCGTGGCCAACACCGTCACGGCGGTCTCCAGCGACGTCATCCTGTCGCTCGGGTCGCGATTCGTCGCCGGGGCGTTCTCGGGGATCGTCTGGGGGATGCTCGCCGCCTACGGGCGGAAGATCAGCCCGCCCCGTCAGTCCGGTCTGTCCTTGGCGATAGTGTCCGCCGGGGCGCCCGTAGGGTTCGCGCTCGGCACCCCGCTGGGATCGTGGCTGGGGTCCGCGTTCGACTGGCGCTGGGCCTTCGTCGGTCTGAGCGTGGTGGCGGTCATCGCCGGCCTCCTGATCGCGCTGTGCGCCCCGGATGCCGACGGCCAGCCGGGAACCGCCAGACTGCCCCTGGTGCGGGTGCTCCGGATCCCCGGCATCACCGTGATCCTGGCGGTGATCTTCACCTGGATGATCGCCCACAACACCATCTACACCTACATCGCCCCCTACCTGCGGGCCACTGGCAGCGACCTCGCGGTGGACGTGCAGCTGTTCCTCTTCGGTGTCGCCTCGATCGTCGGCATCGTTCTCACCGGCGCGCTCCTCGACCGGCATCCGCGCCCGCTGCTGCACGGCAGCGTTCTGCTGTTCATCGTGGCCGCCGTGA
This sequence comes from Cryobacterium sp. TMB1-7, assembly GCF_004402435.1. Lineage (NCBI taxonomy): Bacteria > Bacillati > Actinomycetota > Actinomycetes > Micrococcales > Microbacteriaceae > Cryobacterium > Cryobacterium sp. TMB1-7. Next base: position 270,922 of record NZ_SOFZ01000022.1, on the reverse strand, counting down.
TCCTCTGGGCCGGCCACGCGTCGGCGCCCGCGATCATCGCCGCCACCGTGCTCTGGGGGCTCTCCTTCGGCGGAGCATCCGCTCAGCTCCAGGCCGCTTTGACCAGCACGGGCGGAGCCGACTCGGATGTCGCGAACGCGTTCCTGCCCGTGGCGTTCAACCTCGCGATTTTCGCCGCCGGGATCGTCGGTGCCGCGCTGCTGACCCCGTTCGACGGCCTCGTGCTGCCCGTCGTCATGGTCGTCTTCGGCCTGGCCGCACTGCTGCTGACGGTGTACGGGCGCCGGTCCGCGTTTCCCGCGCGTCTGTGATCGCTAACCGGTATCGTGCTCGGTAGTGCGGCGCCGCTGTCGACACCCCAACGAAACCGGACTCTGCCATGTCGCTCACTCCTGATCCCGCCGCCCAGGGTCTCCTGCCCCTGCTGGAGGCACAGAACGCCAGCATCGGGTTCACCTCCTTCGATCATGACGATGCCTTCAGGCTCGGCAGCGCGATCATGGCCCGGGCGGTCGCCGATGACCTGAGTATCACGGTGGCGATGTCCTTCGGCCAGCAGCGCGTATTCCACGCGGCACGGCCGGGCACGACAGCAGACAACGACTACTGGCTCGACAGGAAGTTCCGCGTGGTGGCCCTGTATAACGCGCCGTCCTTCCTGATCAGCACCAAATACCGCGCCAGGGGCCAGGACTTCAACGAGGTCACCGGTCTGCCCGTTGCCGAGTACGTGGCCGCCGGAGGCGCCTTCCCGCTGCGGGTGAACGGTTCCCTCATCGGCGCCGTCGGGGTGTCCGGCCTGGCCGAAAACCTCGACCACGACCTGGTCGTCTGGGCGCTCGAGGCCGCCAGGGCGCTCTGACGGGCGCCATCCGCCATCCGCCCGGCGGCGGAGCCGGTCAGCACGTACGATCGGGGGATGCCCCCGCGCTCGCCCCTTCCCGAACGACACGGGCTCGCTGCGGCGTGGCTGTGCACCCCGGAGCGCGACCGGCCCGGTTTTCCGAAGCCGACCTGGCCGAACATGAGCGCCTGGCTCGAGGACCGGCTGGCCGAGTCCGTGAACGTGGCCGAGTTCCTCGCCGACGGCCGGTTCGTCTATGGAGACGGCGCGCCCGTTGCCGGTGCGGACCGTTACCGGCCCACCACCTTCGTCTGGTTTCACCGCGATCTGGCCGACGAACCGGTGGTTCCTGGCCCTCTGCACCTGGTCTATCGGGATGAGCGGATCGTGGTGATCGACAAGCCGCCCTTCCTTTCCAGCATCCCGCGGGGACGGCACGTGGTTCAGAGCGTCGTGGTTCGCCTGCGCGCCCAGCTGGAGTTGCCCGAACTCTCCCCGTTGCACCGCTTGGACCGGGTGACCAGCGGCCTGCTGGTCCTGGCCACCGAACGCCGCTGGCGAGGGGCCTACCAGACTCTCTTTCAGCGCGGCGAGGTGAAGAAGGTGTACCGGGCGTTGGCTCCGATGCGGCAGGACCTCGAGCTACCCGTCATCGTGCGGAACCACCTCCGCACCCGGCCGGGCCACTGGCAGGGCGAAGTGGTGCCCGGCGCCCCGGTCAACGCCGAGTCACTGATCGAACTGGAGGGCGCCCACGGGCCTGCGGGACGGTACCGGCTGACACCCCGCACCGGGCGCACCCACCAGCTGCGTCTGCACATGCTGGGCCTGGGCATCCCGATCATCGACGACCCGCTCTACCCCGTTGTGCAGGGTGTCGAGGTGTTCGATTTCAGGCGGCCGCTCCAGCTCCTGGCCAGCGAGCTGGCGTTCACCGATCCGATCGACGGCGGGACGCATCGGTTCGAGAGTGAGCGCCGTCTCCCGCTGACGGCGGAGGATGCCGGAACGGACTGACTCTGGTTGGGCGTGTGCCTAGGCCAGTCCCGCCCGGCTGGCACGGCCGCTGGTCACGAGAACGGCCGTCGAGGCAACAAGATCCGACCAGGGACCCGGCACACCCAGCACGGCCAAGGCCGACGTCGACAGCGTGACGCTCTCGCCGGTGAGCACGTAGACGAGGTCTTCGAGTCCGGGATTGTGAGCCACCAGAATCACGTTCTGAAGCTCGTCGGGGAGTTCTCGCACAATCTGAAGCAGATCGTTGACGGATGCGGCATACGCACGGTCATCGATGCGCGCCTCGGGGCTGTCGTTGAGTTCTGCCGAGGCCAGCGCCCAGGTGGCGCGAGCCCGGGTCGCGGGGGAGACGATGGCCAGGTCGATGGCTGGAACATTCTCGGCCAGCCAGCTGCCGGCATCCGGCGCCTGGCTCTGCCCGCGGGGGTTGAGGGTGCGGTCGATGTCGGCCTCGCCGCCCGACCAGTCGGACTTGGCGTGCCGGAGCACGATGAGGGTTCGCTCACTGCGTGGGGTCATTCCCATAGTCTGCACCGCAGAGGTCAGATCAGTGAGCTCCCGGATGGCGCTCGCTGCACCCCTCACGGCGCGCCGCGCCCGCTATAGCGGGCGCGGTAGACCACAGCAGGTGCGGTGACGACCTGCTGGAAGGTCGAGGCGGCGTTCCCCGGCGCAGCGGCCCGCTCACTGCCGGGCCATGATGATACGGAACCGCTCCTCCGGGTCGATGAAGTGGTCGTTGTTGTCGTCGCCCAGGTCGATCTGCACCCAGTTGATCCGACCGCTGAACCGGCTGCTCGCTGTGGTGTAGTCGGCCGTGACGGGGGTGCCGGATTGGTAGCCCACATCGGTGGTCTCGTCGGCCGAGAAGATCATCGCCTGGGTGGCGCCCACCCGGCCGGTGCCCACGGGCTTGCCGTCGTAGTAGAGCGTCACGTCGCCGCCCTTGCCGAGCCCACCGCCGTCGTAGGCGAACTCCATCCGCACCTGGCACTGTCCCGCGGGGATCGGCAGCTCGGCCTCGGTCCTGAACTCCTGGATGCCGAGGACGTTGTACACGAACGTGGCCCGGCCGGCCTGGGCATAGAGGCTCCAACCCCCGAACCTGCCGCCCTGGGCGATGATCACGCCATCCGCCCCGCCCTCGGCTATGACCAGTTCAGCCGTCACCGAGAACGACTTGTTCTTGATGCTGACCACGCTGTTCTCCGACAACCGGCCCATGCCGGCGAACAGGAGTTGGCTGTTCCCCCTGATCAGGGTCGGCCGGCCGGCCACCTCCGGGGTGGCTCGTTCAACGCCGCGGTCGTCGATCGGCAGCACGTTGTACTTGGTGGCCTCGATCAGCCACAGCCTCTGCAGTTTGGCGAGTAGCTCCGGATTCTCGGCGGCCAGGTTCCGGGCCTGGCTGTAATCGGTGTGGCCGTCGTAGAGCTCCCAGACATCGTCGTCGAAGGCGGGAATCTCGCCGCCGATCATGATCCAGGGGGTGCGGTGCTTGGTGACCGCGCTCCAGCCCTTGTAGTACAGGCCACGGTTGCCGAACATCTCGAAGTACTGCAGGTCGTGACGTTCCGCGGCGGCCGGCTCGTCGAAGGTGTACAGCATGCTGACACCTTCCATGGGTGACTGCTGCACGCCGTTGACCATCGTCGGCTCGGGCAGGCCGGCGGCCTCGAGAATTGTCGGGGCGATGTCGATGCAGTGGGTGAACTGCTCGCGCAGCCCGCCCTTCTCGGCGATCCCGGTGGGCCAGTGCACGATCGTGCCGTTGCGGGTGCCGCCCCAGTGCGAGGCAACCTGCTTGGTCCACTGGAAGGGGGTGTCCATCGCCCACGCCCATCCCACCGCATAGTGGTTGTAGGAGCTGGGGCTGCCGAACTCGTCGATTTTGGCGGCCATGAATTCCGGCGTCTCGAGCGCCGCCATCCCGTTGAAGTTCGCCATCTCGTTGAAGGCCCCGTTGACCGTGCCCTCCGCGGATGCTCCGTTGTCACCGATGATGTAGTAGATGATGGTGTCGTCGAGGATGCCGAGCTCGGCGACGGTGTCGATCACCCGGCCGACGTGGTGATCGGTGTGTTCCATGAACCCGGCGTAGACCTCCATTTCCCGCTCAAGCGCGGGCTTGAGCTCGGCGGGCATGTCGTCCCAGGCGGGAATCTCAGCGTGCCGTGGGGTGAGAAGCGCGTCGGCGGGGATCACTCCGAGTTCCTTCTGCTTGGCGAAGGTGCGTTCGCGCTGCACATCCCAGCCGTCGGCGAATTTCCCGGCGTACTTGTCCGCCCACTCCTTGGGCACGTGGTGGGGCGCGTGGGTGGCGCCGGGCGCGAAGTACACGAAGAACGGTTTGTCGGGCATCAGGGCCTTCTGCGAACGGATCCAGTTGCTGGCGTGATCGGCCAGGTCTTCGGTGAGGTGGTAACCCTCCTCAGGGGTCGCCGGAGGTTCCACCGGGGTCGTGCCGTTGTAGAGCGCGGGATCCCACTGATTGTTCTCACCGCCGATGAAGCCGTAGAAGGTCTCGAATCCGCCACCGGCCGACGGCCAGGCATCGAACGGGCCCATCGGTGAGGACTGCCACACGGGCACCTCGTGGCACTTGCCGAACTGGGCGGTGGAGTAACCGTTCAATTTGAGGGTCATCGCCAGCGGCGCCTTGGTGTTCGGCCGCAACGAGCTGTTGCCCGGCGCCGAGGTGGCCGTCTCGGTGATGCTGCCCATCCCCACCGAGTGGTGGTTGCGTCCGGTCAGCAGCGCCTGCCGGGTGGGTGCGCACAGCGCCGTGGTGTGGAAGCGGTTGTAGATGAGCCCGTTCGCGGCGAGTTTCTCGGCGTTGGGTGTGGCGCAGGGGCCGCCGAAGACGCTCGACGCGCCATAACCGGCATCGTCGATCAGGATGACGAGCACGTTCGGTGCGCCCGCCGGTGGCCGCAACGGCTCGATCGGCGGGTATTGCGTGTCGGGGTCCTTCGCGTCGTAGGTGGTGAGTCCGGGTGCAGGGCGGTCGGGAATTGGCAGCATCGAGCGGGCATGGCGGTCGGGATTCGTCACGGGGGCCTCCTGGGTCTCTCGGGTGAAAGTAGCCCGGCGGAGGTGGCGGCGACATCACCCCTTAGTGATGAGGTCGGGCCGAGCGCCCGGTCATCCGGCGCTGCTGTAGTGGCTGACCGCGCATCGCCAGCGGCCGTCCCGGCGCATGGTGGCCCTGGCCTATTCGAACCGGGAGGTCGGGTTGCAGCTCTCGCTGCCGAGGGGACCGTGAAACGGCATGTGTCCAACATCTTCACGAAGCTCGATGCGACCTCCCGCATGGGTGTCGTGCGCCGCGCGGTCACCCTCGGCCTGGTGGGTTAGTGCCGAAGCCCCGGTGCCGACCGGGCTGCGTATGGTGGAAGCATGCTCGTCATCTCGAACGACCCGCGCGCCGAACTCGCGGCGCTGTGCGAGCGTGGGCTGGACTGGGGGACCGGCCGAAGCCGCGACCTTCCCGATCTGGGCAGCGCTCGCCGGGCCGCGGTTCTCGTGCTGTTCGGTGTGCTGGATGCGGTGCCGGCGCAGGCGCCCGCCGGCACAGACCGGGTTCCGAGGGATCTCGACGTGCTGTTGCTGCGCCGTGCCTCCACCCTGGGCAGTCACCCGGGTCAGATCGCCTTCCCGGGCGGCCGGCTCGAAGCATCCGATGCGGGCCCGATCGCGGCGGCGCTGCGGGAAGCCGTCGAGGAGACCGGGTTGGACGCAGCCGGCCTCGAACCCCTCGGCACGCTGCCCGCAATGCCGGTGCCGGTGAGCAACCATCTCGTCACCCCGGTGCCGGCCTGGTGGACCCGACCCTCCCAGGTGGCCGCGATGGACCATGCCGAAACCGTGGATGTCTTCAGGGTGCCCGTGGCGGATCTGCTCGACCCGGCCAACCGGGCGAACACCGAGCACACCGTGGGCGACGCCGTCTACCGGGCGCCGGCGTTCACCGTGGGTGACCGGCTCGTCTGGGGTTTCACCGCGATCGTGCTCTCGCGCATGTTCGACGAGCTCGGCTGGGCCGACCCGTGGGATCACGATCGGATCGTACTTCCCGGCCGGTAACCGGCGCGCTTGTGTCCGGGCGCGCGGTGCTGCTCCTCGGCGCCAGGTGGTGCTCGGTGCACCACGTGTGGCCCACCGCGCCCGCTATAGCGGGCGCGCTCGGCCACAAGGGGTGCAGAAACGGCGAGACCGGGTACGCCTTCCGCAGCGATCTTCGCGCGGCGAAGCACCGTGGCGTTCGCCGCGGACGAGCTCTCACCCGTACGGATGGTCAGCACGGACGTTGCCATGCCGCCACTGCCGGCGGACGACGGGGCTTGCTTTCTACGCCCTGTCCGGGCCGGGCCCGAACGAGTTCACGCTGGTGATCTTCGGGTCTGGCTGTGCGTCGAGGCCGACGCAGTACCGGCGAGAGCGTGGACAACCTCGACGCGATCATGCTCGGCTAGTGCGAGTCCTCGGCCTTGGTGATCGGCTCGCCGTCGACCCGGCCACGATCGGCCTTGGCGGCGTCCCCTCGGGTCTTGGCCAGGCTCGCGACGGTCGCGACGGTGACCGTGGCGGCGATGAAGACCAGCGAGAACCAGATCGGGATCTCGGGCACCCACAGCACCGGCTCGCCGCCGTTGATGAACGGCACCTCGTTGACGTGCAGGGCGTGGAAGACGAGCTTGAGGCCGATGAAGGCGAGGATCACGGCCAGGCCCTGGGACAGGTAGACCAGGCGCTCGAGCAGTCCGCCGATGAGGAAGAACAGTTGGCGCAGGCCCATCAGCGCGAGGGCGTTGGCGGTGAAGACGATGTAGGCCTCCGAGGTGAGCCCGTAGATCGCGGGGATCGAGTCGATCGCGAAGACCAGGTCGATGAAGCCGATCGCGATGATGGTGAGCAGCATCGGGGTGACATAGCGTTTGCCGTTGATCTTGGTGGTGAGCTTGTCGCGGTCGTACTCCTCGGTGACCGGCAGAACCCGGCGGGCCAGCCGCACAAAGAGGTTGTCGGCCGGATTGCTGTCGTGGCCCCGCACCTGCATGTATGCCAGCACGAACAGCAGCGCACCGAAGAGATAGAACACCCAGGAGAAGTTCTCGATCAGGGCCGCGCCCACGGCGATGAACCCGCCACGCATGATCAGGGCGATGATGATGCCGAACATCAGCACCTTCTGCTGGTACGCCTTGGGCACCGAGAACGCGGCCATCACGATGAGGAACACGAAGAGGTTGTCGATCGACAGCGCCTTCTCGGTGAGGTAGCCCGCGAAGTACTCGCCGCCGTACCGCCATCCGGACACCACGCCGATGCCGACCCCGAACAGCAGGGCAAGGCCGATGTAGAAGGCCGACCAGCGGGCGGACTCGCCCACCGTGGGCTCGTGCGGCTTCCGCACGTGCGCGAAGAACTCGTAGGCGAAGAACGCGATCGTCACGCCGATGGTGATGATCCAGGTCAGGGGAGTGATATTCAAGGAAGGCTCCATGACAGGGGGTTCGCTTGGTGCTCCCCGTGCACCTTCCAGACTAAAGCATTGCTCACTAACCCGCTAAGAGTGCGCGTCGGTGAGCTCCGTCAGCAGCGCGAAGCCGTGGCGGTCGACCGAGCGTGAGGTGGCGGTGAGCACAACCACCCCCGTGCCGGCGGCCCGGTCCAGGCCGAGCCAGGAACGGAAGCCGCCGGTGGCGCCGTCGTGCCAGGTGATCGATCGGCCCCTGACCGACAGGGTGATCCAGGCCGCCCCGATGTTCACCCCACGGCGGGCGATCGGCGCCACCGGATCGAGAGCCGAGATCCCGGGCGCGGATCCCTCCAGCAACGCCTGGGTGAGCCGGGCGAGATCGGTGATCGACGAACGGATGCCGCCGGCCGGTGCCACCGCCTCTCCAGTCCAGGCCGGCCGCGGGCGGCCCGACCGGCTTGTGCCCTGCAGCGCGCTGGGTCGCAGCTCGGCCGGTGTCGCGGGTGCGTACATCGACGTGAGACCCAGCGGCTCGGTCAGTCGCTCCCGCAGCAGGGTTGCGTAGTCGAGGCCCGCGCTGCGGGCGACGGCATGGCCAAGCAGTTCGAAGCCGAAATTGGAGTAGCGCCGGCGCGTGGAGGAGAGTCGCACGGTGCGCGCCTGTGTCAGCAGTTCGGTGAGATCTTCGCCGTAGGGGTTCTCCCCGGTGCGCAGGAACCGCAGGGCGCGACGTAGCGGCTGCGCCGAGCGCGGAAGGCGGGGTAGTCCAGACTCGTGCTTGCTCACGGCCGCGAGCCGGAGAGGCCCGGCCGGGCCCTGCGGCAGGGGGAGCAGATCACCCAGAGTGGTCTCTGCGCCGATCTCGCCGAGCTCACAGGCCTGACGGTAGAGCAGACCGGTGAGGCCCTTCGAGATGGAGCCGATTTCGAAGTCGGCGTCGAGCCCCGCGCCTACGCTCGCCAGCACCACTCCGCCGGGGGAGACCTGGGCGACGGCGGCCACCGGATGCCTGGGGCCCAAATGTTGCCGCAGCCGTGCGGCCAGCCCGGCGTCACCATCCGTCGCAGCCCTCGTCATGGGTTGATGATAGGGCGGCTACGGCGAAAGGCGGGGATTCTCGCGACACACCGTCAATCCGGCGAGCGGATGAGGGGTGTCGGGAGAATCCCCGCCCGTGGGTGAGCTGGTGTGACCTAGTAGCGGCGCGGCGGGCGCTCGGAGCGGTCGCCCTGTTGAGGCCGGTCGTTGCGGCCGGCCGAGGCGCCGTTGTCGGCGTGGATCTCGATCAGCTTGCCGCTGATGCGGGTCGCCGAGAGGCGGCCCAGCACATCGCTGGTCAGGTCGGCGGGCAGGTCCACCAGGGAGTACTCGGGCAGGATCTGGATCGCGCCGAAGTCTTCCCGGCTCAGGCCACCCTCGTTGGCGAGAGCGCCGACGATCTGGCGTGGTTCCACCTTGTGACGCTTGCCGACCTCGATGCGGTACGAGGCCATGGCGCGGCTGCTGTCGCGTGAGCGGCGTTCGGGGCGTTCGCTGCGCAGCGGGCGGTCATCCCGGCTGCCGCGGTCATCGCGGCTGCCCCGGTCGTCCCGACGGTCGTTGCGTGCGGGCCGGTCGCGGTCGCGGTGCTCGGTGCGCTCCCGGTCGAAACGCGCCGCAGCACGCACGTCGTCGGCGTTGAGCAGCAGCGGGGTCTCTCCTTGGGCGACCACGGCGAGTGCGGCGGCGACGTCGGCCTCGGGCACGTCGTGGTGCTCCACGTAGTGGCCCACGATGTCGCGGAACGCGGCGATGCGAGCGGTCTCCTCCAGCGCAGCGGTGATCGCGTCGTCGAACCGGGCGAGCCGGGTGACGTTGACGTCTTCGACGCTGGGCAGCTGCATCTGGGTGAGCGGCTGGCGGGTGGCCCGCTCGATGGCGTTGAGCAGGTGACGCTCACGAGGGGTGACGAAGCTGATCGCGGCGCCGCTGCGGCCGGCGCGGCCGGTGCGGCCGATGCGGTGCACGTACGACTCGGTGTCAATCGGGATGTCGTAGTTGATGACGTGGCTGATGCGCTCCACGTCGAGGCCGCGGGCGGCGACATCCGTGGCGACGAGGATGTCCAGCTTGCCGCTCTTGAGCTGCTCCACGGTGCGCTCACGCTGCACCTGGGGCACGTCGCCGTTGATGGCGGTGGCGGAGTAGCCACGTGCACGCAGCTTCTCGGCGAGCGTCTCGGTCTCGTTCTTGGTGCGGGTGAAGACGATCATGCCCTCGAAGTTCTCCACCTCGAGGATGCGGGTGAGCGCGTCCACCTTCTGCGGGTAGGAGACCAGCAGGTAACGCTGGGTGGTGTTGACCGAGGTCGTGGTCTTGTTCTTGACCGTGATCTCTTCGGGGTCATTGAGGTACTGCTTGGAGATGCGACGGATCTGCGCGGGCATGGTGGCGGAGAACAGGGCCACCTGCTTGTCGTCCGGGGTGTCGGCGAGGATCGTCTCGACGTCTTCGGCGAAGCCCATCTTGAGCATCTCGTCGGCCTCGTCGAGCACCAGGTACTTGAGCTGGGTGAGGTCGAGGGTGCCCTTTTCGAGGTGGTCCATGATGCGGCCGGGAGTACCGACGACAACATGAACGCCCCGGCGCAGCGCCGACAGCTGGATGCCGTAACCCTGTCCGCCGTAGACGGGCAGCACGTGCACGCCCTTCATGTGGGCGGCGTACTTCTCGAAGGCCTCACAGACCTGCAGGGCGAGTTCGCGGGTGGGGGCGAGCACCAGGGCCTGCGGGCTCTTCTGGGACATGTCGAGGCGGGAGAGGATCGGCAACGCGAAGGCGGCCGTCTTGCCGGTGCCGGTCTGGGCGAGTCCGACGACGTCGCGGCCGTCGAGGAGCGGCGGAATGGTGGCAGCCTGGATGGCCGACGGAGTCTCGTAGCCTACGTCTTTGAGGGCTTTGAGTACGGAGTCACTGAGCCCAAGCTCGGAGAACGTGATGGTCGGGCGGGCAGTGGCTGCCTCGGTCGGTGCAGTTGAATCAGGAGGCGTCATAGTACTACGGTAGCCGGTCGAAGTGCTCACCCCGTTCGGGAGCGAGAAATCCGTGCCGTGTGATCATGTCGTCGACGGCATTTCGGGCTCATTGACGGTCCGCCTGGCTTGAGAGTCCAGGCTCTCGTGCAGTGCGGCGGCGAGAACGGCGATGTCCACGTCGTGGGATTGGCCGGGGAGTTCCACGTGCCTGCCGTTCGGCAGGGCGGTGGCCAGGGCCCTGGCCGATTCGCGGATGAACTCCGGTGCGAATTCGCCGCTGAGCACCACCGCGGGGACCTGGACGGCTTCGATCCGGTCGTAGGGGAGTAGGCCGTCGCCGAGAACAGCATCGTCGTAGGCGAGCGTCGGGGCGATCGCCTCGAACCCGGCCCACATCGGCGTCTGCCGCATCCCCTCGATCTGCTCGGCGGGCATGCCCACCCGGGCCAGGAAGAGGGCCATGGCGTCGCCGCGGCGCCCGGCGGCCAGCGCGGCGGCGAGCTTCCGGGAGTAGGTGGTGACGACGGAGTCCAGGTCGATGCTCACCGGCACCTCGTAGGCGGCCAGCTCGCTGACCGCCGCACCGAGCTGGGCGGCGGCCGCGAGTGCCAGGGCGCCGCCACTGGACATGCCGAAGAGGGCCGCGTGACCGCCGGCCGACCGGATCAATGCGGCGATGTCATCGATCTCCCGGTCGACCGAGAACGGCAAGGTGTCGCCGCTGGCGCCGCGGCCGCGTCGGTCGTAGACGTGCACGGTGAAGCTGTCGGCCATCAGGGCGGCCAGAGGGCGCATCGGCCCGGCGTCGCGGTAGCAGGTGGCGCCGTCCACCAGGATGAGGGCGGGCCCGGTACCGAGACTGTCGAAGGCGATCGTGGTGCCATCGCGCGACCTGACTGTGGGCATGGTGTCTCCTTCGATGTCTCGACGGGTCCGCTGTCACTGACCGCGCCGCTGCTCGCTCACACCGTGCCACCGGGTGAGGGCGGCGGTCAACCGCTGGCGCCGGAATATCTGTCGGGTCTGCACGGACGTGCTCAGCCTTGGGCCGTGTTGTGCCCACGCCTCTGGAGCGGATCGCGGGAGGATGTCTGCATGGCCACTACTGAGCAACAGCCCTGGGTTAAGCACTATCAGCCGGGCGTGCCCGCCGAGATCGATTACCCCACCACCTCGCTCGTGGAGATGCTCGAGCACGCGGTCGCCGAGGCCGGCGACCATCCGGCGCTCGAGTTCTTCGGACGCCGCACCAGCTACGCGGAACTCGGCGCCCAGATCGACAAGGCTGCCGAGGGGCTGCGCCTGCTCGGGGTGCGGGCCGGCGACAGGGTCGCGCTGATCCTGCCGAACTGCCCGCAGCACGTCGTGGCGTTCTACGCCGTCCTGCGCCTGGGCGGCGTGGTCGTGGAACACAACCCGCTCTATACGTCACCGGAGCTGCGGCACCAATTCGAAGACCACCAGGCCCGCATCGTGATCGCCTGGGACAAGGTCGCCCCGACAGTGCGCGCGTTCCCGGCCGACATCGAGATCGACCACATCGTCTCGGTCAACCTGCTGCAGGCTTTCCCCACCGTGAAACGGTTGGCCCTCTACCTCCCGGTGAAGAGTCTGCGCGAGTCCCGGGCGGCTCTCACGGGCTCGGCGGCCGGTACGACCCCGTGGAAGGACCTGTTCAGCCACGGCCGCATCGACGCGACCCACCCCCGTCCGGCGCTGCACGACCTGGCGGCCATCCAGTACACCTCCGGCACCACCGGTCGCCCCAAGGGTGCGATGCTGACCCACTACAACCTGCACTGCAACGCGTTGCAGGGCGAGGCCTGGATGCACGGCGCCGAGTACCGCAAGGAGGTCTTCTACGCGATCCTGCCGATGTTCCATTCGTTCGGCCTCACGTTGTATCTGACCTACGGCATCCACAAGCAGGCCCTGATCGTGTTGTTCCCCAAGTTCGATCCGAAGACCGTGCTCGACACCATGAAGAAGACCCCCGCAACTGTGTACTGTGCGGTGCCGCCGATCTACGAGCGCACCGCGCTCGCCGCGAAGGAACGTGGCATCTCGCTGCGCTCCTGCCGCTTCTGCATCTCGGGAGCGATGAACCTGCCCGACCATGTCGTGGAGCTGTGGGAATCGGTGTCGGGCGGACTGCTGGTGGAGGGCTTCGGCATGACCGAGGCATCGCCGGTGGCGATGGGCAACCCGTTCCACCCGACCCGCCGCCCCGGTACCGTCGGCATCCCGTTCTCCTCGACCCTGATGAAGGTCACCGACCCCGATGACCCGACCGTTGAGGTGGAGCAGGGCCAGCCCGGAGAGTTGCTGCTCAAGGGTCCGCAGGTGTTCAAGGGCTACTGGAACAACCCTGAGGAGACCGCCAAGACCCTGACGCCGGACGGCTGGCTGCGGACCGGGGACATCGTGACCGTGGACGAAGACGGGTTCTCCACCATCGTCGACCGGGCCAAGGACCTGATCATCACCGGCGGCTTCAACGTGGCGCCCACCGAGGTGGAGACTGTACTGCGCTTGCACGCGTCGGTGACGGATGCCGCCGTGTTCGGCAAGCCGCTGGAACGTGGCGGTGAAATGGTCGTCGCCGCGGTCGAGCTCGAACCCGGCGCGACGCTGGACGAAGAGGCCCTGCAGGACCACTGCCGGGAGCACCTGGCCGCATACAAGATTCCCCGCCGGATCGTGCAGATCACCGACACCCCGCGCACGATGCTCGGCAAGGTGCTGCGCCGCAAGGTGCGCGAGCAGGTGCTGCCCACCCTCTGACCCACCTTCACCCATCGCGGGTGACGCGAGCGCTGCCGGAGGGCTGGACACTGACACCTCCGGCAGCCGGAGACGACGGCGCACACCGGTTCCTTGCCCGGCTGTGCTCATCGTTCGCATCATCCAAGCGAAATGGAGTGGGTTATGACTGACACCATCGATGAACTCGGGCCGGTGGACTGGATCGTCGTGGAGTTTCCGGGCAGCACCTTCAACGGGTCGATTGCGCCGGAGATCACGTCGCTCGTGGACCGGGGCCTGGTGAAGATCCTGGACCTGCTGATCCTGACGAAGGACGCGGACGGCGCATTGGAAATCGCTGAACTCTCGGATCTCGAGGACGGCCAACTCGGTGAACTCCGCGCCTTCGAAACAGAACTGGCCACCCTCCTCAGCGAGGAGGACGTGATCTCCGCGGCCGAGGCCATCGAGCCAGGCAGCACCGCGGCGCTCCTGGTTTGGGAGAACCTCTGGGCCGCCCCGTTCGGCGCGTCGGTGCGTCACGCCGGCGGTCAGCTGGTGGCCAGCGGGCGCATTCCGGTGCAGGCTCTGCTCGCCGCCATTGAAGCCGATGACACGGAAGGAGCCTGACATGCCACTCGCACGCAGACGGGTCGGTCGCCCAGGGGTGATCGGGGCACCCGTGGCCCGCACCGCAGCCACAGTGGGAACGGCGGCCGTCGTCGCCCACGGAGTACGCCGCCGCGGCGACCGTCGGGATGACCGGCGCGACGACAGGCGCGACCGTTGATCCGCTGAGTTCCTTGATTCCACGACACTCAGCGATATATCGTTGAGTGTCGTGGAAGTTCCGCGACGCGTGCTCGCTACACCCGCGAAGCACGACCTCGCGAAAGGACGAAAACGATCATGAAGCGCTTTCACCACAACCACCAGCCGGAGTCCGACAGTCCCGAGTTCGGTGCCCCTGATTGCGGCCCGGGGATGAGCCGCGCCCACCACGACTCGCCCCAGGGCCACGGTCGTGGTTTCGGCCGGGGATTCGGGCCCGGCGGGCCCGGCTTCGGCGGCTTCGGCCCCGGCTTCGGCCCCGGCGGTCCCCGTGGCTCACGTCGCGCCAACAAGGGCGACGTCCGCTCCGCGATCCTCTCGCTGCTGGCCGACGGTCCCTCCAACGGCTACGGGCTCATCAGGGCCATCGAGGAGAAGACCGGCGGAGCCTGGCGCCCCAGCCCCGGCTCCATCTACCCGACCCTGCAGCAGCTCGTCGACGAGGAGCTCATCTCACCGACCGGCACCGAGCGCCGCACGGACTATGAGCTCACTGAAGCCGGCCGGGCCTACCTGGCCGAACACGCCGACGACCTCAAGAAGGCGTGGGAGGCCACCCCCGGGCAGTCGGATTCCGACGCCGCCTTCCACGAGAGCGTCGGCAAGCTCTTCGGTGTTGTGCACCAGTTCCGCTCCTCGGCGACCGACACCCAGCGTGCCGCCGCCACCGAGAAGCTCGATGAGGTGCGCCGCGCGCTATACCTGATCCTCGCCGACTGAATGAGGAAGGCCTGACGACATGACAACCGACGACCTGGACAGGGCGCAGGCGGGCCCGGACGATCCGCGTTTGGTGCGCGGGGACAGCGGCCCTGATCTCGTCTTGAGCCGCAGCTTCGCGGTCGACATCGATGGCGTCTGGGCGACCCTGACCGACCCCGCCCGAACGACGGAGTGGTACGGCCCCTGGGAGGGGAAGGGTGCCGCAGGCCACACCATCCGCGTGCAGATGCGCTTCGAAGACGGCGAACCGTGGTTACCGATGCGCGTCGATGCGTGCGAGCGGCCCACCCGCCTGGCCCTGTCGATGCTCGAGGACCAGGGTGACTGGCGGCTGGAACTGGTGCTCGCCGAGACGGCCGGGTCGACCCGCCTGAGCCTGATCCACCATCTCAGTGGGGTGGACAGCTTGGGGGAGATCGGGCCGGGCTGGGAGTACTACCTGGACCTCTTCGCTGCGGCTGTGCGGGGTACGGCTGTGCAGGCGGCTGCAGGGTCCCGCACCGCGCCCGCGTTCGCGGACTACTACCCGGCGCGATCGGCCTTCTTCAGCGCTCTGGCCGAGAGCTACACTCGGCGATTTACGCCTCTGCCATGACGACCTCGGCGCTGATCCTCGGTCCGATGCTGCGCTACGTCGATACCGACTCCGCCAGTGTGTGGGTCGAGACCGCGCGGGCCGGGCAGGTCACGGTGCGGGCCGATGCCAGGATGTGGTCGGCGCGAACCTTCGCCGTGCACGGGCATCACTACGCTCTGGTGCAGGTCGACGACCTGGCACCGGGCACAACCTCTCCATACGCGGTCGACATCGACGGCGTGCAGGTCTGGCCGCCGTTGCCATCACGTTTTCCTGCATCCGTCATCAGCACGCTCACGCCAGGCGCGCCCCTGAAGCTGGCATTCGGATCCTGCCGCACCAGCGTGCCGCACGACGAGAAAGGCAACCGCAGCCACGGTGTGGATGCCCTTCGCAGCTACGCGCTGCAGATGGCCGCGCTGCCCGGCCAATTCTCCTGGCCCGACCTCGTGCTCTTTCTGGGCGACCAGGTCTATGCCGACACCACGAGCGAGCAGATGCAGGAGTTCATCCGCGCCCGGCGAGACCTCACCGAGCCGCCTGGCGAGGAGCTGGCCGACTTCGAGGAGTACGCGCACCTCTACGGCCTGGCCTGGTCCGACCCGGCGAACCGGTGGCTGCTGTCGACGGTGCCCACAGCGATGATCTTCGACGACCACGATATCCGCGACGACTGGAACGCGTCGCTCAGTTGGAAGCGCGAGATGGAACAGACCTCCTGGTGGCACGGGAGGCTGGTTTCCGGGCTGGCCTCGTATTGGGTGTACCAGCACCTGGGCAACCTGTCGCCCGCCGACCGGGAGGTCGACGAGATCTGGCGGTTCCTCGCCAGCCACGACGGCGACGCCGAGCTCGACCTCAGCGAGAGGCTCGACGCTTTCGTCGAGCGCGCCGCCGCCGAGCCGGCCAGCTATCGCTGGAGCTACTGCCGGGACTACGGCGACAGCCGGCTGATCGTGATCGATTCCCGCATTGCGCGGCGGCTCGACCCCGCAGACCGGGCCCTGATCGACGACGACGAATCCGGCTGGCTAGACGAGCGGATGCGCGGAGGGTTCCGCCACCTGCTGGTGGGCACGTCGTTGCCCTTCCTGCTGCCGACGGGGCTGCACCATCTGGAGGCCTGGAACGAGGCGACCGCCGAGGGCGCCTGGGGTGCTCCGATGGCCGCCGTCAGCGAGAAGCTCCGCCAGGCCCTCGACCTCGAACACTGGGCGGCCTTCCAGTCGAGCTTTCGCCGGGTGGCGCAGATGGCCACCGACCTGGCCGACGGCAAACGTGGCCCGGCCCCCGACACCATCACGTTCCTCTCCGGCGACGTGCACTACTCCTATGTCGCCGAGGTGGAGCGCAGCTCGGGCAGCCGCATCATCCAGGCCGTCTGTTCGCCGATCCGCAACCCGTTGGCCCTGCCACTCCGGTCGTTCTCGGCCGTGCTGTCCTACGCCATCGCGAACCGGCCCAGCGAGATGCTTGCCCGGTCGGCCGGGGTGCCCGTGTCGCCGCTTCGGTGGCGGGGGATCCGGGGACCGTGGTTCGAGAACTGCCTCGCCAGCGTCTCGGCGACGCCGGCGGGGCTGCGGTTCCGCTGGATCACGGGCGTCGTTCGGGGAGACGGCCGGGCGCGGCCCCGGGTGACGGAGATTTCTGCCCTCACCATGGCGCCGCGCCGGAACAACGGTGGCTAGGCGCTCGCGAGCCAGAGGTCGGGGCCGAAGACCTCGTAGTGGATGCGGGCGGCCGGGACCCCGGACGCCAGTGCCTGGGCGCGCATCGCCCGCATGAACGGCAGCGGGCCGCACAGGTAGACCGAGGCGTCATCCGGGATGGTCACCGAATCCAGCGACATGAAGCCGTCGTGAGCGGTGTCCAGGGCGCTCGGCGCTTCGAGCCAGAGCTCGAGCTCGGCCGTTTCCAGGATGGCGACGTCGGCGCGCATCTGGTCGCGCAGAGCCCAGCGTTCGATGGTGCTCTCGGCGTGCAGCACCAGCACCTTCCGGTCCGACCCGGTCTCCACCAGCGAGCGCAGGATCGACGCCAGCGGGGTGCAGCCGATGCCGGCCGACGCCAGCACCAGGGGGCCGTTGCCCGTGCTCAGGGTGATGTCGCCGCACGGGTTGGAGAGGGTCAGCTGGTCGCCGACCTGCACGTCACGGTGCAGGACGGGGGAGACCTCCCCGTCGTTGTCCAGCTTCACCGTGAACACCCGGGTCGTGGTGCCGGTGCCGGCCGAGAGCGAGTACTGGCGCACCTGGCGGATCCCATCGGGCATCCGCACCGTGACCCCCACGTACTGGCCGGGCCGGGAGACGGACGCCGGGGTGTCATCGGACGGCACGAGCGTGAACGTCACAGCGTCGCTGCCGGCGGGCTCCCGGTGTGTGACCGTCCACGGCGCCAGCGGCTTGTCACTGGCCGCGGCGGCGTACAGGCCGGTCTCCTGCTTGATCAGGGCGTGCGCCATCAGCCAGTAGACCTCGGTCCAGGCATCCGCGATCTCGGCCGTGATGACGTCGCTGAGCTCGGCCGCGATGGACTCGAAGAGGTAGGTGTAGACCACGTCGTACTGCTCGGGCAGGATGCCGAGGGAGACGTGCTTGTGCGCGATGCGGGAGAGCATGATCTCCGGCGCACTGGTGGGGTCCTTCACGAGATGCGCGGCGAACGCGGCGATGCTGCCCGCGAGGGCCTGCTGCTGCACGCCGCTCTTCTGATTCGAGCGGCTGAACAAGCCGTCGAAGAGTTCGGGATGCGCGGTGAACATGCGGGCATAGAACCCGGTGGCGATGGCGGGCAGCCGTTCGCCGACCAGGGGGAGCGTCGCTTCGATGAGGGGGTGGGACTGGGGGGACAGCATGCAGACTCCTGGTGGGTGGGGACGTAGTACGGGGTGGACGGGGAGTCTCACGCTAACAATCGCTACCCCCGTTCGGGGGAGTCCAAAGCCTCTAGTGACGCCGATGACCGATACCGGACGCGGGTCGCCGGCGGCTCCGGGGCAACGGGGCCAGACTGGCCGCACGTCTACCGTCGTGCACCTGGTTCGCTCGCTCGCCGCGCCGCTCACCCGCACCCGACTATTCAGGGTCCTCGCGCCGTCGGTCCTACCTCCGACCGAACGAGTCCTGCACAGGCTCAGCGCCGGGCGAGTGGTGCATCTGTTCGTCCTGGGGCCTGTTTTCTCCCACGCATCGTGGTTTTTATCCACCTGGTGGCTGACATTTCAAGGGGGTTGCGGAAAATCTTTAACGGGTTTCTGGGTCGCGGTGGGTTCCTCCTTCGACCGGATTGACCGGCTTTCTGAGGCCCGAATCGGGTTCTCATCAGGTATCGAGAAGTGATCCAGTGCACCGCCCAGGACACAATAGGGGTACCCGGATTGGGGGGAACTTCCCGGCAAAAGGTGAGGATCCATGCAGAAACATATTGCAGTGTAGTGACTTCGCCCGGGCGGGCCCCCGCCTGTGGAACGTCGAATAAGAACCGCTTTGCGCCCTCGTACATGCGATTCGCTCAGTGAGAGACATACATAACTGTGACTTCCAGCACTCCAGCAACACCCGAGACACCCGCTACATCCGCAACAGCCGTGATCCCCGCAACGCCCCTTGAGACCCGCGCGTCGAAGACCCATCGCACGCGCGTCACCCGTCGCTCCGCCGCCGCGCTCGCGGTGCTCTCCATCGGTGCGATGGTCGGTACGGGATTTGTGCTGGAGCCGGCGATGGCCGCCCAGAACGATCGTGCAGTCAAAACCGCGGCCGTCTCGGCCGCGCACGTGGAGCAGCTCGAGGCCTACAGCGAGATCAAGCAGGCCCGGGCCGAGAAGGCCGCCACCGACACCATCACCGGCGCGAGCACCGTGATCACCGCGGCCGAGAACAAGGCCGATGCCACCCAGGTGGCGACTCCGGTGGCGATGCTCACCAACTTCAAGTACCTCGCGCCAGAGCGCATCTACGAGCTCGTCGAGCAAACCAACGCAGAGCTGCCGCCCCTGCAGGCCGCAACAGCAGAGTTCGACCGTATCGCCGCCGAGCAGGCTGCCGCTGAGGCCGCCGCTGCCGCTGCCGCTGCCGCGGAGGCCGCTGCCGCCCAGGAGGCCGCCGACGCTGAGGCTGCTGCCGCCGCAAAGGCTGCCCAGGCCGCCAAGGCCGCCCCGAAGGCCAACACTGCTCCCGCTCCGTCGGCGCCGACCAACCCGAGCGGCGCTCAGGCCGTCGCCCGCGACATGATGAGCGCCAAGTACGGCTGGGGCGCCGACCAGTTCGGCTGCCTCGTCAGCCTGTGGGACAAGGAGTCCGGCTGGAACGTGAACGCGTACAACGCCTCGAGCGGTGCCACCGGCATTCCGCAGGCGCTGCCCGGCAGCAAAATGGCCACGGCCGGATCGGACTGGGCGACGAACGCCTCCACCCAGATCTCCTGGGGCCTGGGCTACATCTCAGGTACCTACGGCACGCCGTGCGCGGCCTGGTCCAAGTCCGAGTCTGTGGGCTGGTACTAACCGACCAAGCACAATCATCACCTGAACGGCCCGCGGGCCAGGTTGGGGGGCACTGCTCCCGGAATCTGATCCGCGGGCCGTTTTTCGTGCGGGCAGGATGCGTCGGGTGCCCTGCCCAGCACGGGTCGGCGGGCGTACTCTCGGTGCATGAAACGTGCGCTCGCCTCCGGCCTCGTCTTTGTGCAGATCGTGCTGCTGGTAGGCCTTCTCGTCCTGCCGCATGGCACAGTGTGGCCGGTGAACGGGTTTGTCGTCGCCACAGCGATCGCGCTTATCGCGGTGGGGGTGGCTCTCGCGATGCAGGGATCCACAACGCTCGGCCCAGCCATGACGGCCAGCCCGATACCGCGCGACGACGCCCCGCTGGCCACCAACGGGGTCTACGCGGTGGTGCGCAATCCCATCTACACAGGGCTGATGTCGGGAGGGTTGGGACTCGTCGTGATCGGCTCTTCCCTCATGCACGTCGTGGTGTGGGTGGCGCTGATCGGGCTCCTGGCCGGAAAGACCCGATGGGAGGAGCAAATGCTCTTCGAAGAGCATCCCGCCTACTCGGACTACGCGGCCAGGGTCGGTCGGTTCCTGCCGGGTGTCGGTCGGATTCGGTGAATGCGGGTATCGATTCGGCCCCGAAATCCGTTACCCCCAACATGACGACACCGCTCTCCATACTTGACCTCGCCCCTATCGCCCCCGGGCAGACCGTCAGGGAAAGCTTCGCCGCCAGTGTCGCGCTCGCCCAGACCGCCGAAAAGCACGGGTACCATCGGGTCTGGTACGCCGAGCACCACAACATGCCGACGATCGCGTCGTCGGCCACCAGCGTGCTCGTCGGTCACGTCGCCTCCCAGACCTCCACCATCCGGCTCGGATCCGGCGGCGTGATGCTGCCCAACCACTCGCCGCTCACCATCGCGGAGCAGTACGGCACCCTCGCGGAGCTGTACCCCGACCGCATCGACCTGGGCCTGGGCCGGGCTCCCGGCAGCGACCAGACCACCGCCAGGGCGATGCGCCGCGACCCGCGCGCCTCCGACCAGTTTCCGCAGGACGTGATGGAGCTGGCCGCGTACCTGCGCGATGAATCGATCATCCCCGGGGTGCGGGCGGTGCCGGGAGCCGGTACCAACGTTCCGCTCTACATCCTGGGGTCTTCCCTCTTCGGCGCCGGCCTCGCGGCCGCGCTGGGCCTGCCGTACGCGTTCGCATCGCACTTCGCACCCGACTCGCTGTTTGAGGCCGTCGCCACCTACCGGCGCGACTTCAGGCCGTCGGCGCAGCTCGCCGAGCCCTACCTGATGGTGGCCGCCAACGTGATCGCGGCAGACGACGGGGCGGATGCCACGCAGCAGTTCGAGATCATGCGTCGCTCCAGGGTGCGCAGCATGATCGCCCGCGGACCGGCATCGCCGGAGTACTCCGACGACCAGATCGATGCCTTCCTCACCACCACGGAGGGGAGCCGCCTGGCCGACATGATGCGATACACGGCCGTGGGTACCCCCGCGGACGTGCGCACGTTCCTCGAGGAGCTGACCACCTCCACCCAGGCCGACGAACTGATCCTCGCCCACGCGTCGCAGCAGATCGGTGACCGGCTGCGGTCCGTGGAGCTGACCGCCGGCGCGATGGTCGGCGTTCCGGCCTGAGACTTCGCCGAATGCTGGCTGGTCCGGGAGAAGTCGCTAGTGTCACAGACATGACCCCGGACGCCCTCGTTGAGTTCTGCCTCAGCCTGCCCCAGGCCACCGAGACGTTTCCGTTCGGCGACGAGATCAGCGTCTTCAAGACCAGCGGCAACGGTAAGATCTTCGCCCTCAGCGCGCTGGCCGGTGACCCGTTCAGCGTGTCGCTGAAGTGCGACCCCGAAGAAGGGCGCGCGCTGCGGGAAGAGTTTCCCGGGCATATCCACCCCGGCTACCACCTCAATAAGAAGCACTGGATCACCATCGTGCTCGACGGGTTCGTGGAGGACGAGCTCGTGGAGCAGCTTCTGCGGGACAGCCATGCTCTCGTGCGGCCCAAGGTTCCCAAGGCTCCCCGGGCTCCTCTGGATAGCGCGGAGTAGGGCGCCCGCTAGGAGGCGTCGAGCGCTTCGCCGGTCGGATCCACGGCGGACGTGTCGACCAGCGGCATCCCGCCCAGCGGCACCCCCGCCCAGGACAGCAGCGTCCAGCCCTCGTCGGGTGAGCCGATCAGCTCGACCACGCCGGTGTTGTCCAGGTCGTGGAGCCCGGCGAACATCGGCGGCACGTTGGTTGCCCGAGCCGCGGCCCAGACCCGGATCGCGGCGCCGTGGCTGAACACCGCCGCCGTCGCTCCGCTGGCGGCCGCCACGGCGATGTCGGCGTCGAACCGGGCGAAGAACGCGTGGCCATCCGGCCCGCCGGGCATGCCCACATCGAGGTTGCCGGCTCCCCAGGCGAACACTGTCTCCATGTAGGTGCGGATGGAGGCGTGATCGCTGCGTCGCTCGAGCGCGCCGGCTTCGATCTCGTGCAGGCCGTCGGCCACCTGGATGTCCAGGCCGCGGTCGAGCGCGAGGGGACGGGCGGTGAGTTGGGTGCGATGCAGTGTCGACGCAAATATGGTGTCAATGGAATCGAACCTGAGGGCCTCGGGGATGACGGCCGCCTGTCGTTCGCCGAGCTCGGTCAGGCCCGGGCCCGGGTGGGCGGTGTCGAGTTGCCCGAGCACATTGGCGGGCGTCTGGCCGTGACGGATCAGGAGGAGTCGCATGGTCGTTCCAGCATAGGCACGAGGCGCACGGAGCAATAGCCGGTTGGCCTTGCCGATTGCCCGGAAGCCTCTTAGAGTCGGCGGCGAACACCTGACCGGGGCAACCTGGGTGGAGGCGAGCGTGGACGACAAGAGTGCCGAACCGGCGGCCGCGTCCCTCATCGTGATCGGTGCGATCTGCGGGATCGCGTGGGCGGCAGGGTTCCGCGCCTACATGGTCGAGCTGGTCGGGATCGCCTCGATCTTCGAATGGGACGGCACCTTCGGCGCCATCCTGCTGCCCGGCGCCCTCGCCGGCGCGCTGCTCGGCTGGGCGGAAGCGCTGCGGCGGTCCGGGGGTGCCCGAGGCTGGCGGTGGCTCACCCTGGCGCCGCTCGCGTTCGCGGTGGCGCCATTGCTGAGGCCGGGAGCGGTCGTGGAGCTGGTGACGACGGGGATCGGCGGTGCTGCGGTGGGCGTGGCCCTGATCGGCATCGGCGGTGGCTACGCCATCTCCGGACGCGGGCGGCTGTGGGGCCGGATCGTAGCCGGTGTGCTCAGCGGTGCGGCGCTGGCGGCGATAGCGCTCATGCCGGCCGCGATCGGCGGTGCCAGGCTGACCGTCACCGAGCCACGCGGCGCCTGGGTGTCCGTGCTCGCCGGTTCGCTGCTTCTCGTGCTGGTCCTCGCATCGTCGATCCCGTTCCGCCGGGTGCTCCGGCAGAGTGCCGGGTAGGAGCGTTCGCTCGACGTTCACCGGGAGTTTTCCTGGCATCGCCACAGTGGACCGGGCCCATCCGAGGCTCGTCACCCACAGCCTCGAAGGGGCATCCCTGTGCGCACTCACTGGCGTCGGCCAAGCCTGGCCGCCATCCTCACCCTCGCCTTGGCGGTTCCACTCGCCGCCACCCTGAGCCCGGCCATGGCGGCCCCGGCACCCTCGGTTCGCATCAACGAAGTCGAGTCCGAAGGCGGCACGCCCGGCGACTGGATCGAACTGACCAACATCGGCCAGGTGGCGACGGATGTCTCCGGCTGGGTCGTCAAGGACGACAAGGACGAGCGCACCTTCGCGCTGCCGGCGAGCACGGTTCTCGAACCCGGCGCGTTCCTGGCCGTTGATGTGGACGGCGACGGCGCCACCAGCTTCGGCCTCGGAAAGGCCGACATCGCCCGCCTGTTCCTGGCTGACGGCACCACCCTGGTCGACTCCTATGCCTGGGCCGCGGACGCGACCACCAGCTGGGGCCGTTGCCCCGACGGCACCGGGGAGTTCCGTGAGACCACGGCAGCCACCCGCGGTGCGGCGAACGACTGCGACGTGTCCGTCGCCGACAACGTGCGCCTCAACGAGGTCGAGTCCAACGGTGGCACCCCCGGTGACTGGATCGAGCTCGTCAACCTGGGCACGGCTCCCGTCGACGCCTCCGGACTGGTGCTCAAGGACAGTGACGACACGCACGCGGCCGTGCTGCCCGTCGGCTCGACCATAGCCGCCGGCGGCTACCTCGTCGTCGAGGCACCCACCATGGACTACGGCCTCGGCGGCGGAGACGCCGCCCGACTGTTCGACACCGACGGGGTCACCCTGATCGACTCCTACGCGTGGACCGTGCACGCCGCATCGACCTATGGCCGCTGCCCCGACGGCGTCGGCGAATTCGCCGACACGGCCACCGCCACGAAGGGAGCGGCCAACGACTGCGTCGTGCCCGAGACAGCGGATGTGCGCATCACCGAGACCGAGTCCAGCGGCGGCACGCCCGGCGACTGGGTTGAGCTGTTCAACCCCGGCGCGAGTGATGTCGACCTCACCGGCTGGATCGTGCGCGACAACGACGACACCCACACGGCCGTGCTGCCGTCCGGCTCCGTGATTGTCGCCGGCGGCTACTTCGTGGTCGAGGAGGGCCTGCTCGGCTTCGGCCTGGGCTCGGCCGACTCCGCCCGCCTGTTCGCCCCGGACGGCTTCACCCTGGTCAGCTCGGTGAGCTGGACCAGCCACGCGGTCACGACCTGGGGTATCTGCCCCGGCGGCACCCTGCTGACCCAGATGACCTCCTCGACCAAGGGCGCCGCGAACGACTGTGGCTCGCCCGTTCGCCTCAACGAGATCGAGTCGAGCGGCGGCACGCCCGGTGACTGGCTCGAGCTGATCAACAACGGTTCGACCGCCGCGGATGTCTCCGGCTTCGTCCTGAAGGACAACGACGACACTCACTCCGTCATCCTCCCGACCGGCACGAGCATTGCGGCCGGGGGATACCTCGCGATCGACGTAGACGCGGACGGCGGATTCGGACTGGGCGGCGCCGACACCGCCCGCCTCTTCGCAACCGACGGCAGCACCCTGCTCGACAGCTACACATGGACCGCGCACGCCGCGACCAGCTACGGCCGCTGCGCCGACGGCACCGGCGACTTCGCCGCGACGACCGCCAGCACCAAGGGCGCCGCGAACAGCTGCGCCGGCGACCTGGTCACCGCGGCCTGGCCCGGCTCGGCCGAGGTCCGCACCGTGGACCCGGCCGGCGTGCTCGGCGGCAACCTGAGCGGACTGGCCTATGAGGCTGCCGGCGCTGCCGGCACTGCCGGTGACGTGCTCTGGGCCGCCAAGAACGGTACCGGCGCGCTCTACAAGCTCGTCGCCGACGGCGCCGGCTGGGTGCCGGACACCACCGCCGGCTGGGGCGCGGGCAAGCCGCTGCATTACACCGACGGCACCGGCGACGTGGACGCCGAGGGCGTCGCTCTGACCTCGGCAGGCGCTGACGGCGGATTGTTCATCGCCAGCGAGCGCAACAACGCCGTGAGCGGCGTCAGCCGGCCCGCGGTGCTGCGCTATGACGCATCCGCCACCGGAACCCAGCTCACCGCGAGCATGGAATGGAACCTCACCGCCGACCTGCCCGTCGTGGGCGCCAACGCCGGCCTCGAGGCCATCGCCTGGGTGCCGGACAGCTTTCTGGTGGCCCAGGGGATGCTCGACGAGCGCACCAACGCCGCCTACGATCCGGCTGTTTACGCCGGTCACGGCACCGGCCTGTTCTTCGTCGGACTAGAGGCCAACGGTGCGATCTACGCCTACGCGCTGGACCAGGCCACCGGCGGATACACCCGCGTCGCCACCATCGCCAGCGGATTCTCCGGTGTGATGGACCTGGAGTTCGAGGCCTCGACCGGCCGGTTCTGGGCCGTCTGCGATGACACCTGCGCGGGACGTTCCGCGGTCCTGGAGATCGCGCAGGCCGGCGCCTCCGACGGGCGATTCGGAGTCACGACGGTGCACGAGCGACCGGCGTCGATGCCCAACCTCAACAACGAGGGCTTCGCCCTTGCCCCGCAGAGTGCCTGCGTCTCCGGAGCCAAGCCCGTCTTCTGGGCCGACGACTCCAACACCGGCGGCCATGCGATCCGGGTGGGCAGCATCGAGTGCACCCCGCTGACACCGACCGAGCCGACCCCGGTTCCGACGACCGAGCCGACCCCGGTTCCCACGACCGAGCCGACTCCGGTTCCCACGACCGGGCCGACTCCGGTTCCCACGACCGGGCCGACCCCGGTTCCCACGACCGAGCCGACCCCGGTTCCGTCGACCGAGCCGACCCCGGTTCCGACGACCGAGCCGACTCCGGTTCCCACGACCGGGCCGGCCGCACCGGCTCCGGTGGCGACGGCCGCTTTGGTCGAGTCCGAGCGGGGACCGGTATCGGTGCCCGCCACCGCGAAGCCGGGGGACACCATCACGGTCACCGTCGGCCGCGCGTTCGCGGGTGACGCGGTGCGCGTGTGGCTGCACTCGACTCCGACGCTGCTGGCATCCACGACGGTCACCGCCGCGGGCACCGTGCAGGTCGCTATCCCGAACGGCACGGCGCCCGGCGCACACCGCGTGGTTGTGGTGGCCGAGGACGGCACGCTGATCGGTTGGGACGACATCCTCGTCAGCGCTGCGGCGACGTCATCGCAGGACGCGCCGGGCACCCTGGCGAGCACGGGCGTGAACCCCGCCCTGCCGGGACTGCTCGCGCTACTCCTCGTGCTCACCGGCAGCGCCGTTCTGGTGCTGNGCCCTGCCGGGACTGCTCGCGCTACTCCTCGTGCTCACCGGCAGCGCCGTTCTGGTGCTGCGCCGGCGCGGTGTGACGGCGTAACGACGGTGCGCGGAGCGAACATCCGCTGACGGCGGCCGGTGAGACCGGGCAGAGCAGAGACATCCGTCCGGCGGCCGCACCCATGAGGTGCGGCCGCCGGACGCTTTCGTGCCGGCGGCGGCGCGACCCTCAACCCCGACTTGCACATACCCCATGGGGTATAGCACACTGGAATCATGACCCAGAACCGATATCTCATCATCGGCGGCGTCGCCGGCGGCATGTCCGCCGCCACCCGCCTCCGTCGCCTCGACGAGAACGCCCAGATCACGGTGTTCGAACGGGGCGGCCATGTCTCGTTCGCCAACTGCGGCCTGCCGTACTACCTCGGTGGTGTCATCGAAGAACGTTCCAGCCTGCTGTTGCAGACGCCGGCCTCGCTCGCCAGCCGCTTCAACCTTGACGTGCGGGTGCGTACGGAGGTCATCGGCATCGACAGCGCGGCCAAGACCGTCACCGTACGCGACCTCGCCACCGGCCGGGAGTCGACCGAGGGCTACGACGCCCTCGTGCTCTCGCCCGGCGCTTCGCCCGTGCGCCCGCCGCTGCCCGGTGGCGAGCGGATGCTGACCCTGCGCGACATCGACGACGTCGACGCGGCTATGTCGGCCCTGTCCGTGGTGCCGCGAAGCGCCCTCGTCATCGGCGCCGGCTTCATCGGCCTCGAGATGGTGGAGAACCTCGTGCACCGGGGCCTGGACGTCACCCTGGTGGAGCTCGGTGACCAGGTTCTGCCGCCACTGGACCCCGAGATGGCCGGCCCGGTGGCCGAGCGGCTGCGCGCCGCGGGTGTCAGCGTGCGTCTGGGCACCCAGGTCGCCGAGATCGGCGCGGACACCGCCACTCTCAACGACGGCAGCGTCGTGGCGGCCGAGTTCGTGCTCGCTGCCATCGGTGTGCGGCCGGACACCGCGCTGGCCCAGGCCGCCGGCCTCACGATCGGCGAACGTGGCGGCATCGCGGTGGACGACCAGTTGCGCACCAGCGACCCCGACATCTACGCCATCGGCGACGCCGTGGAGAAGACCGACGCGATCTCGGGCGAGCAGCGCCTGGTGGCCCTCGCCGGCCTGGCCAACCGCCACGGCCGCCTGGTCGCCGACGTGATCACCGGCAAGAGAATTCGGGTGCGCCCGGCCCTCGGTACCGCCGTCGTGGGCATGATGGGACTCACCATCGCCGCCACCGGCTGGAACGAGAAGCTGCTCGCGGCCCGCGGCCGGAACATCCGGGTGATGCACACCCACCCGGCCTCGCACACCGGCTACTATCCCGGGGCGGAGTCGATGGCGCTCAAGCTCGTCGTCGACGCCGACACCGACGCGATCCTCGGCGCCCAGGGTGTGGGCGGCGACGGTGTTGACAAGCGCATCGACGTGATCGCGACCGCCATGGCCGGCGGCATCACGGCATCCGAACTCGCCGACCTCGAACTGGCCTACGCACCGCAGTTCTCCTCGGCCAAGGATCCGGTGAACATGCTCGGCTACGTGGCCCTCAACGCCGAAGAAGGGCTGACCACGTCGGTGCAGTGGCACGAACTCGCTGCGGCCCGTGCGGCCGGTGCCACCCTGATCGACGTGCGCACGGCGGGGGAGTACGCCGAGGCCGCCATCCCCGGCTCGGTCAACATCCCGCTCGACGACATCCGTGCCCGCCAGGCGGAACTGCCCGAGGGTCGGCTGATCGTGCACTGCAAGGTGGGCCAGCGCGGTCACACCGCCGTGCGGCTGCTCGCCCAGCTGGGCCGAGACGCCGTGAATCTCGACGGCGGCTACCTCACCTGGGCCGCGGGCACGGATGCGGCGCGCACCGCCCGGGACAGCGCCGCCGCCCTGCTGAAGGCCTGACCACCCCCACCGCCAGCAATAAAGGCCCCAAAAACCCGGAGTACCTGGTGCTTGAGTCACAGTTCGCGGGGAGTTAGGTGAGGTCGCGCAGGCGGGCCGAGAAGCCGCCTCCCGCGGCACCCTTCCGCTCGGAGGTGATCGCGATCACGAGCATCACCGCACCGATGGTGGCCAGGGTGATCCACCACAGCAGCGGGTTGATCGTCTGCCCGATCTGCACCGTGAACACCACGATGACCTCGATGGGCAGCACGGCCAGGCTGATCACGAACGGGGCGGCCAGGCGCCGGGTCGAGCCGATCAGGATCGCGGTGAGCGCGAGGGACATCACCAGGATGGCGCGCCAGGTCTGCGGGTCGGTGCCGGTGGCCAGGACCGACGGTAGGAACGTGACGATGATGCCCGGAGCGAGCAGCCGCCACGAGCCGGCAAAACCGGCCGGCCAGGAGCCGAGGCTGGCCGGCACGGCGCGTGCGCCCGAGCGCATCCCGATGACGCCGGCACCGAGCAGGGCCAGGCCCAGGGGGATCGAGAATGCCTCGACGCGCAGCTCCCGTTCGCTCCAGCCCGCCACGGCGGTGCACCAGGCCAGCACGAACAGGAACCACACCGGCGGCAACGACATCGCACCGGAGCGGGCCCTGGCCGACACCACGAGCATGAAGCCCAGCATCATCGCCATGAGCAGCACCAGGGTGCCGATCGAGAAGGCGTCGGGCCGGATAGCCGTGATCGGGCCGGCGACCAGGAACGCCGTGGCCGCGGCGTAGCGCCACCGCGACGGGGCGTTCGGGTGCGGTGCTGCGTCTCCCTGGGCCAGGAGTCCGGCGAAGACCGCGAGCAGGGTGGCCGTGGCGCTGGCCAACAGCACGGGCACCATGACACCGGTCTGGGCGGTGGCGGTGAGGTCGTCGAGGCCGAGGCCCCAGCGCATGGCCTGCACGGCGCCCGCCGCCGCGGCCAGGGTGGCCACCACCGCAGTGGCGCCGATGAGGCTGCGGAGCCCGATCAGACCTGTCGGGGCCGGGCCGGTCTGTGCCTGGCCGGTCTGTGCCTGGCCAGCCGGAGTCGTTGTGGTCGAAGCCGGTCCGCTCACTGCGGTGGCGCGGACAATCGTGTACCCGATCACCACGAGTACCAGGGCAGCGGCCAGAAGGCCGTAGGCCCGCCACGGCGTGACCGGCCCGAACGCGGCGGCCCCGAAACCGGCCGCCCCGAACCCCGCGGACCCGTTGGTGCTGAGCACCAGCAGGCTCGGCACCACGGCCAGGGCCAGACCGGTGGTGGCCAGCGTCTGGCCGGCCCGCCCCCTGGTCACGAGGATCGCGCCGACGATCACCATCGCGAGCGCCGGCGGCAGCACGTACGGTTCGATCACCTCGATGCCACGAATGGCCCAGATGCACCAGAGGGCGCCGGTCCAGCTGGCGCCGGCCGCCCACCAGGCGGACCGGCGGCCGGTCTGCAGCGCATTGACGGCCGCCCCAATGCCGAGGATCACGAGCACGAGCACCGTGGTGGACAGGCCCGCCGCGGTGCGCACGAGGGCGAGTAGAACGGCCAGCACACCGGTGACTGCGGCGGAGGCCTCGATCCAGCGGCGGCAGGCATCCGCTTCGAGGGTCGCCAGGCCGCGCCTCTCGAGCGCCTGCGTGATCGGGCCGGTGGCCGCGAAGGTGCCGGCGACGATCAGTGCGATCAGCGGCAGGACCACCGGTGATCCGCTGGTGGCCAACAGCTGCGCGCCGAGACAGACCACGACGACCGCGAGCGAGGGCACCAGCAGGCCGGCCGCGAAGGATCGCAGCGGCAACGTCAGACCCGGCCGCCGGCTGGTCATCAGGGTCAGGGCCAGGGCGAAGGCCACGCCGGTCGACAGCGCCGTCCAGCCGCTGCGCACCAGCAGTACTCCCACCACCCCGGCGACGAACGGCACCGCGCTCACCAGGAGGACCGCGTACCAGCTGCGCGGGGTGAGCCAGGTGGTGACGGTGGCGGCGAGGGCGCAGAGCAGGCCGAGGGTGGCGGTGAGGCAGAGCACCGCGATGCCGTCGACGCGGGCGAGAGTGAGCGCGGTGGCCACGATCACCAACGCGTACGCGTAGCCGAGACCGAGGTACACCGGGCGCCACCGTGCGGGCAGGGTGTGGGCGAGCGCGGCGAGGGTGAGCACGGCGGCCGCGCCGACCCACACGGTGGTCGACTCCTGCAGCCAGCCGGTGACCGCCGCCAGCAGCAACAGCAGATGGGCGCCGATGACCGGCACACTCCTGATCGTCGCCGGTGCCGCGGCGAGCGCGGGGACGAACAGCAGACCTGCGATGAGCAGGCCGGCGAGAACGAGGCCGACGACGGCCTGGCCGGTCAGCGAGAAGCCGGCCCAACCGGCGACGGTGAGCAGGGTGAAAACGCCCATCCACAGTGCCAGTCGAATCGGCGTCGACGGCGCACTCGCGGGCGTGGGCGCCGGCGTCTGGGCCGCTGTGGGCACGGACGCCTCGGCTGCGACGCTCTCGCGGCTCACCAGCGCGACCGCCCAGGCCGTCAGCGCGAGGGCGGCCAGCGCGGCAATCGAGGCCAGGCCGAGGTTCTGGGCGACGAGGCCCGCCCCGTACCCAGAGGGGGTGGCCGAGCCTGCGACGAAGGCGAAGTCACCGCTGGCCGGGTAGGGCGAGGCGTTGCCCGGGTAGCCGCCGGTGCGGTAGCTGGCCCAGCGCAGGGGCGCGAACAGCGCGCCGGACAGCTGCGTGACCGCGGTCACCAGGGCGGGGCTCGCGCCCAACGCCAGCACCGTGACGGCGCCGGACGTCAGGGCGCTGCGGCGGGCGACCGGGCTCGAGCGCAACGCGGCCAGCCCCACCAGGGCGACCCCGGCCGCCACCGGGATCAACGCCAGGTACCAGGCGGAATCGCCGAAGGGCACGGCCAGCGGCAGGATCGCCACCGCGGCCACCGCGAAGGCGCCCGCCGCGAAGCTCCAGAGCCGGGGCAGCCCATTGCGACTGCCCAGCGCCGCCACCACGGACAGCACCGCCAGGATGCCCGCATAACCCAGGATCTGCGAGGTGATCGTGGTCAGCGACAGCAGCAGTAACTGCAGCAGGGCGGCGAGCACCGCCACCGCCTGCAGGGTGGTCATCGTGTTGCGTTCGAACCCCAGCGCGGAGCCCAGCCCGGAGGAAAGGCGCGCGAGCACGGGGTGCAGGCCGAGCGCCACGACGGCCACGCCCAGGCTGCCGAGGAGCGCGCTCCAGGTGCCGCCGCCGCTGCCCAACAGCCCGGGGGACAGGGCCAGACCAACGACCGCCGCCCACAGCCACACCCGCACGCCGGAGCGGGCGCCCAGCCCGAACAGCAGCGCGGAGCCGAGCAGGGTGCCGAGCGCGGCGAAGGTCCAGCCGCTCGCGGACGCCGGCGCCAGCTGCACGAGAGCCCAGACATCGAGGGCGATGAACACCACGCCAAGGGCCGCTACGGACTCGGCCGAGAAGCGCAGGCCCCGCCGGGCGAACAGCCAGGCGCCGCCGAGGAAGACCACCGTGATGACGGCGACGATACTCGTGCGCACGGCGAAGCTCGTGAGGTCGGGATTGAAGAAGGTGAAGACCAGGGCGGCCACGGCGAGCAGGGCCGCTCCGGCGAAGGCGAGCACCGACTGCACGCTCACCTGGGCGCCCGCATCCGGGACGGCCGTGGCACGGGCCGGGTCCGCGGGGACCCGCGGCGAGTCTGACGGTTTCGGTTGTGACGGAGCAACAGCCGACGCCGTACGAGCCGGAGCTGTACCTGCCGGCGCGGTGCCATCCGTCGTGCCTGCCGGCCCCACCGTCGGTATCCGCTCGATCAGGCGGTCCCGCGCCTGCAACGCCTTGACCACCCGTCCGGTGGCCGAGACCATCTCACCGCCGAGCGGACCGCTCAGGTCCGCCCCGCAGCCCGGGCACCATTCGCCGGTCAGTCGCGCGTCACATCGGGGGCAAATCCGCCGGTCCTGTAGATATCGAACGGCAGCATCGTTCCAGATTTTCCCCATGGCCGCAGTCTAAGTGGCTCTCACTCACTAAAATGGGCCTGTGACGGATGCGACGCAGCACGCCAGGGTGCCGATATCCCGCATCGTCGATGAGGGGCTGCTCATCGCGCTGTCCTCGGTCCGCATGGCCGTCAAGAACGACATCATCGTCGCGGGCCTGGCCGAGCATGCCGACTACGACCTGGCCAGGTTCGCCGATTCGGCCCGCCGGGAGATGCTCGCCCTCTCCCGGGAGAACCAGGAGTCCGGCGAGAGGGTGCGCGCGCAGCGCAAGGAGCTGACCTCGTCGACCTGGCGGTACGACCTCACCCAGGACCAGCTGATGGACCTCCACAAGCTCAAGCTGCGCCGGAAGATGCACAAACTCCTCGCCCTCGCCCTGGTCGCCGTGGCCGACGACGAGGACCAGGTGGCCCGCCTCGTGCGCGACGCCCAGCACGCGGCCAGCGATGAGCTCCAGGACGCCATGCACACCCGCCTGATGCGCCTGTCGATCGACGCACTCGACCCCGAGTATCAGCTCCGCCGGGCCGAACGCACCGAAATGTTCGTTCTCGTCGATCTGGCCCTGCTCAAGCTCAAGGCCGACGAAGCAGCCGGTCAGGGCCTCAGCGACTACTGAGCGTCTCGGCCGGCCGGGCCAGGCCACCGCACGGCACACCCACGCCGCCGATTCGCGGTCGCCGGGGCGACTACGGTTGAGGAGGTCCGGGGACGGACCGGTGAGAAAGGATCGGGCACGAGTGAGCGACATAGCGGCCGAATTAGCGCGGGTGCACAGCGCCTTCGACCGACCAACCCTGCGGCTACTCGACCGCAAGTGGGCGCCGTTTGTGCTCGCGGTGTTCAAGTCCTCGTTCAGCCGGGACCGCCGCAGTGTTCAGGCCGACAGGCTGCACACCCAGGTGGATGCCTACCTCGCCGACCTCCGCTCCGTGGGCAGCGATGTACCCGGCAAGAACGGTCGCGCCCTGTGCGTGCAGTGGATGAACGACCAGTGGCTCTACCGCGAAACCGGGGAGGACGGTGAGGAGCAGTACTCGCTCACCTCACACGCCCTCGAGGCCCTGCTGCTCGTGGACGGGCTCTCCCGCGACCGGGCGCTGATCAGCGAATCCCGCCTCACCACCATCGTCGACACCGTGCGGCACCGCGCCACCCAGGCGAATCCGGACCGGGACGAACGCATCCGCCGGCTCGACCTGGAGATCGCCCAGAAGACCGCCGAACGTGACCGACTCGCCATCGGCGGGGAGATCGCAGCGGCCTCGAACGATGCGATGCACGAGGGCTACGCCAACCTGATCGACCTGATCACTCAGCTGCCCAGTGATTTCAAGCGTGTCGAGGAGTCCGTCGCCGGCATGCACCGGCAGATCGTGAACGACTTCCGCGCCGAGGAACGGCCGATCAGCGAGGTGCTCGACGAGTACCTCTCCAAGACCGACACACTGATGTCGTCGACCGCGGAGGGCCGCGCATTCGAGGGCGCGTTCGTGCTGTTGCGCAACGACGCCCTGCTTGCCGAACTCAAGAACGACCTCGAGTCGATCATGCTGCACCCGTTCGCCCTCCAGCTCAGCGCCGCCGACCGGCGCAGCTTCATGGGCACCGTCAGCCTGATCCGCAAGGGTGTGGACGACGTGCTCACCCAGCGCAACGGCCTGACCACCACCCTGCGCGAGCACATCGTGAACCACGACGTTGTCAAGGACCGCGAACTGGAACGGTTGCTGCGGGAGATCAACAAGGAACTCGCGATCTGGATGGAGACCGCCGGGCCCCGCTCCACGGTGACCGCCGAGCTGATGCCCGGCACCCTGGAGCTCGAGCACCTGCGCGAACGGTTCTACGACCCCGGCGCCCACAAGGCGCCGCCGCCGCTGGAAGACGTCTCGGCGTTCGCTCCGGAGCCGCCCACCCTCGATGCGATGCGCACCCAGGGCGGCCCGCTGCTGGCCGAGCTTCGCGATGCCATGGTGACGGCCTTCAGCATCGACGGCGCCGCCTCCGTCGGTGACGCGTTCAACAGCCTCGACCCGGCGATGCGCCGGCCTGTCGAGATCCTCGGGCTGCTGCAGATCGCCACCCAGGTCGACGCCATCGACCGCACGGATGCCGCGGCCGCGACAGCGGGGTCAGACACCGAGGCCTTCGAAACCGTACGGCCCGACGGCTCCCGCCGCACCTTCAGGGTGCCGCGCATCATCTTGACCGACGACGACACCGCGGCCCTGGCCGCCCTGAACTATGGATCTGATCATGACTGACAACGTGACCGCTGACGTGACCGACGACCTGACCGACGACACTGTCGAAGGCGCCGAGACCGCCGAGGAGCAGGACGGCGCCCCGAGCTTCTCTTTGTTCGAGGGGGACGAGGGCGGCCTGACCGTTGAGCAGCGCCGCACCCTGGTGCTGCTGCTCAAGCACCGCTACATCTCCGCCGCCCTGCAGCCCGCCGAGTGGCGCACCCTGCTCGCCTCGCAGAGCCTGCTCAAGTCGCGGCTCAACGATCTGTTCCTCGATCTGCACGTCGACCTGCACTACGAGGTGGCCTTCAAGCGCCAGGCCGTCGGCGAGGGCGGCGACAGATTCCCGACCCTGCTGCACGACGTGGCGTACACCCGCGAGGAGACCATCCTGCTGGTGCTGTTGCGCCAGCGGTTCCGCAGCGAACGCGCCAGCGGCGTCGACATCGTCATCGTCGACCGGGACAACCTGGTCGAGAACGTCGCGCACTTCCGGCCGGAGCACGCCACCGACAGGTTCGGTGACGCTCGTCGCGCCGCGGCGGCCGTGGACAGCCTGGCGAAGGCGCGGGTGCTGCTCAAGACCAGCGATCCGGACCGGTTCCGCATCTCGGCCGTGATCGAGGTGCTGCTGCCCATCGAGCGACTCGGCGAGCTGTGGGAATGGCTGGTGGAGCAGAACGGCCAGGAATTCCGTGAGCCCGAACCCGAGACATCCGACCCTGCCGACCCCGCCCTGGAGGCCGTCTCATGACCGATTCCCCGCTGTTCCACATGGACGGTGCCACCGAGGGAACCACCCAGTGGCGTGCCGAGTCCTTCCAGATGGTCAACTGGGGTGGCTTCCAGGGTCACCACGAGGTGGACTTCGCCGCCAGCGCCACCCTGGTCTCCGGCGCATCCGGTACCGGCAAGTCGAGCCTGCTCGACGCCTACCTGGCGTTGATGATGCCCTCGGACACCCCGTTCAACGGTGCGTCCAACGACGCCGGTTCCGGGCGGGCCCGCAGCGTCGACCAGCGCAACCTGATGACGTACCTGCGCGGCAAGACCGACTCCAGTCGCGAGGCCGAAACCGGGCAGATGCACGATCAGGTGCTGCGCGGCGCCGACTCGGCCACCTGGGGTGCGATAGCGATGACCTTCATCGACGACAACCAGCGCCGGTTCACGGTGCTGCGCGCCTACTTCGTGCCGCGCGGCGCCACCAAATTCGCCGACGTGACCATGAAGATGGCCACCCGAGACGGCCGGCTCGACCTGCGCGACCTCGCCGACGTCACCGAGGCCCGCTTCGACAAGCGCGCCCTGAAAAACCGGTTTGCCGACCTCGACGTGTTCGACACCTATGCCGCGTTCTCGCAGACCCTGTACACGCGGCTCGGCATCGGCGCCAACGGTGAGGGCGGCAAGGCGCTGCGACTGCTGGCCCGCATCCAGGCCGGCCAGCAGGTGAAGACCGTCGACGGCCTGTACAAGTCGATGGTGCTCGAAGAGCCCGCCACCTACGCCGCCGCCGACAAAGCCGTCGACCACTTCGAAGACCTCGAACGCTCCTACGGCGCCATGGTCACCGAGGCGCAGAAGGCCAAGGTCCTCGAACGCCTCCCCGAACTGCACCGCGACTACGAGACCGCGACCGAGAAGGCCGACCTCATCGACCGTTTCGGCGTGCACCGCGACGGTGACACCCCCTTCGTGCTCTGGCAGCTGCTCACCGAGCACGGTCTGCTCGATACCGCCGCCGACACCAACCGCGCCCGCCGGCGCGACAACCAGGCCAAGCACAGTGCCGCCCGGGATGCCGAGACCGACCTGAAGGTGCGGATCGCCGACCTGGTGCACCAGCAGCGCGACAACGGCGGCGACGCCCTCGCCGGCCTGCAGAACGACCTCGACGTGCTCGCCAGCAAGCGCGACGACGTGGCCGCCGAACGCGCCAGGTTCGATGAGCGCATCGCGCTGATCGACACGCCCATCGAGTCGGCGGATGCCTTCTCCGCCGCGCAAGAACAGGCTGAGTCGTTCCTCGCCGGGTTCACCGCCACCGAGCAGGAACTCGACCTGCAGAGGGTCGGCCTGCAGCGCACCGCCTACCCCCTCGAGGAACAGATCCGCACCCTCAAGCAGGAGCACAGCTTCCTCAAGGGCCGGGCCAGCCTGGTTCCCCAGCACCTGCACAACGCCCGCCTGATGATCGCCGAGGCCGCCGGGATCCCCGCCGAGGAGCTGCCGTTCGTGGCCGAGCTCATCGACATCGCTCCCGGCGAGGACGCCTGGCGACAGGCCGCCGAGGTCACCCTCGCCTCTGTCGTTCGGGTGCTGCTCGTTGACGAGACGCGCCTCGCCGCCCTCGGCGCAGCCATCGACCCTTTGCACATTCCCGTGCGCATCCACTTCGAAGGCGTGCCGCTGCACCCGCACCAGCAGGTGCACCCCGACCCCCGCTACGTCTCCGGCAAGCTGGTCTTCAAGGACTCCCTGTTCAGCCGCTGGGTGCAGGACCGCGTGCAGACACCGAGCCTGGACGCACTCTGCGTCACCGGCCCCGCCGACCTCGCCGGTGAGGGGTCCAGGGTCACCCAGAGCGGACAGACCCGCAACGGCAAGCGCGGCGCACACGGTTGGAACAAGGACCAGCGCTCGATCATCGGCTTCTCCAGCGGGGTGCGCCTGGCCGAGATCGCCGACGAGCTCGCCGCGCTCAAGGAACGTGCCGACGACCTGGCGGGGCAGGCCTCCGCCATGGCCGGCCGGATCATCGCCCTGCGGCGCCTCAAGGATGCCCACCAGCACGTGCTCGACACCGTGTGGGCGGCCATCGACGTGGCCGGCGCCCAGGCACGCATCGGCGCCAAGGAGGCCGAGCGGGAACGTCTGCTCGCCGGCAGCGACGTGCTGCGCGGGCTCCAGGACGAACAGGCGCGGCTGTCCGCCGAACTGGAGACCGCCCAGAAGCACAAGCACGAGACCGAGCGGGAGGCCGCGGTGCTCGGTGAGGAGCACGCCGCGATCGTGGACCGCCAGGACATCGTGAACGACAGACTCGAGCGCCTCACCGCCGACGAAGCGGTCAGTCTGCCGGACGAACACGCCGCCGTCCTCGACGCGCAGTTCGCCGCCGTGAGCGACAGCGCCGAGCTGGCCACCTTCGCCAACGGCGTGAAGCGCCTCCGCGAGCGGCTCACCGAGCAGTCCAGCCAGGACCGTGACACCGCCCGCAGTGCCAGGGACACCCTGATCGGCATCTTCGAGACCTTCCAGAGTCGCTGGCCCGACCCCAACATCGGCGTGGCGATGGAGTCATACTCCAGCTACAGCGACATCCTCGACGCCGTCTACACGCTCGGCCTCTACGAGCGCCGACAGGAATGGAAGCGGCGCCTCTCCGCGTGGAGCGGACAGGACCTCGTTCCTCTCGTCGGCGCCTTCACCACCTCGATCGAGGAGATCGAAGACCGGTTGCGGCCGATCAACGACATCCTGCGGACGCTGCCGTTCGGCGCCGGCCGCGACCGGCTGCAGATCTCCCTGCGCCGGCTGCACCGTGACGATGCCTCGGCGTTCCGCAAGGAGCTCAAGCTGCTCTCATCGGGGTCGACCGAGGAATTCACCGACGAGCAGACCGAAAGCCGGTTCACCAGGCTGCAGGCGTTCATGAATCTCATCCGCCGGCCGGACGAGCTCGACATCGCCGGCCCGGGGCGTGCCGGCGCCGCCCGCCACGCCGCCAGGGCCGACTCGGACCGCGACCTGCTCCTGGACGTGCGCAGGCACGTGGAGATCACCGCCGTGCGCACCACACCGGACGGGGTGGAAGTGAGCACCTATTCGTCGCTCGGCGGCAAGAGCGGTGGCGAATCTCAGGAGCTCGTCGCGTTCGTCGTCGGCGCCGCCCTGCGGTTCCAGCTCGGCGATGAAAGCCGCACCCGGCCACGGTTCGCCCCGGTCTTCCTCGACGAGGGCTTCGTGAAGTCGGACTCCGAGTTCGCCGGCCGGGCCGTCGCGGCCTGGAAGGGCCTCGGCTTCCAGCTCATCGTGGGATCGCCGCTCGACAAGGTCACCGCGCTCGAACCGTACATGGACCTCGTCCTGTCGATGACCAAGAACACCGCGACGGGCTTCTCCTACATCACCCCGCTGATGTCGCCGGAACCGAGGGACGCCGAGCACGCCGAACCGGACCAGGCGGTATCTGACCGAAGCGTGGCCTGACCCGCGCGCCGTGCCGGCCGGGCGCATGAATCCGGCTTACGCTGGCCCGATGGTGTCAGTGCAGTATCTGCGGCGCTCCGACGGACGTGCGCTCAGGGTGCACGACAGTGCTGGGAGTACCGGCCTCGCCGGGGAGTCCGCTGCGACGGCTGAATACGGCGGTCTGGACGGTTACGACCCCGTCGGCGAACCTGGCCCGGCCCGGCTCACCGTTCTGTGGCACCACGGTTCGCCACAGACCGGGGCACTGCTCGAACCGTTGCTCGCGGCGGCGGCCCAGCGGCGCATCCGGCTGATCTCGTACGGACGGCCCAGCTACGGCGGGTCGACGCCGCTGCCCAGCCGCACCGTCGGGTCGGCGGCGACGGATGTGGCGGCCATCGCCGACGCCCTGCAGCTGGACCGGTTCGCGGTGATGGGCGCCTCCGGCGGCGGCCCGCACGCCCTGGCCTGCGCAGCACTGCTGCCCGAGCGGGTGACCGCCGCCGCGTGCCTGGCCGCGATCGCGCCCTTCGATGCCGACGGCCTCGACTTCTTCGCCGGCATGGCGTCGGATGGCGCGTTGCGCGCCGCCTGCTCCGGCCGGCCCGCCCGCGAGCACTACCAGGCGACCGCGGAGTTCGATCCGGCGAGCTTCGTCGAGCGGGACTACGCCGCCCTGAAGGGTGACTGGGCGCCGCTGGGAGCGGACGTGGGGGAGGCCTCGGCGGCCGGCCCCGACGGGCTCATCGACGACGATATGGCGTTCGTGGTGCCGTGGGGATTCGACGTGACGGCGATCTCGGTGCCCGTGCTCATCGCGCAGGGCGGCCGCGACCGGGTGGTGCCGCCCGCGCACGGGGCCTGGCTGGCCCACGCCATCCCGAACGCCGAGCTCTGGGATTGTGCCGATGACGGCCACATCTCGATCCTCACCGAGTGCGCGCCGGCGCTGGACTGGCTGCTCGCGCACTCCTGAGCCCGGCGCGGGTCCACAGGCCGTAGCCTGTGCAGATGATCGGGAGAACTCGCGGTGCATCTGAGACCGAGAACGCGGATGTCGGTGTTGACGCTGTCATTCAGGGCCCGCACGGCCCCGTTCCGGTGCGCCGGTATGCCCCGCCGGTCGGTACGGCGCTGGTCGGCGCGGTGCCGGTCGGCACGGCGCTGGTCGGATCGGTGTCGCTCGAGCCGGCGCCGATCGTCTGGGTGCATGGTGGCGCCTTCGTCAAGGGCGGCCTCGACCTGCCGGAAACCCACGAGGTGGCCCTGGCACTGGCCGCCGCCGGATTCACCGTGATCACCGTCGACTACAGGCTCACGTCGATCCCGGGGCTGAGTAGATTCGGGCGGACGGCAGCGTCGACCGGACGCATCCACTTTCCGGTGCCGGTCGATGACGTTGTCGCGGTGGTGCGGGCGGTACAGGGCGAGTTCGGCGACGGGGTGATCCTGGGCGGAGCGAGCGCGGGCGCCTGCCTGTCGGCGGGAGCCGTGCTCCGGCTGGCCCACGGTGGCGCCGAGCCCCTGCGCGGGGTCTTCTTCGCCTACGGCCTCTTCCACGCGAGCCTGCCCGAGCGCTCGCGCGAGCTGCGCAGCCGACTGCGCGGCCGGCGCAGATTCACACACACCCCCCTGCTGCTCAACGCGGTGAACCGCATCTACGCCGGGACCCGGGCCGCACTGGCCGATCCGTATGCGTTCCCCGGCGGCCACTCGCTGCCCGACTTTCCCCCCGCGCTACTCATCGACGCCGACAGCGATTCGATGCGGGCCTCCGGCGAGCAGTTCGCCAAGGAACTCGCCGCGGCCCGGGTTCCCGTCGAGTACCACGTACTGACGGATGCCGCCCACGCCTTTCTCAACCGGCCGAAGTCACCGGACTTCGCCGCGGGCATCCGCCTGATCGTCGACTGGGCCCGCCGGCTCTAGCGCGGCTCGCCGTAGCCGCCGGCACCACCACCAGCCGCTCAGCTCACCGACTTGCCGCACAAGACTCCTTCACGACCCGGCAAGGGGCATTTCTCGGCAAGTCGCGAAAAGGTAAGTAAAAAATACTTGACACGGTGTCTGGTCGGGCATACATTCATCGTGTCAACAATTTTTTACACGCCGGCACGGACCGGCATCGAGGCAGGGAGCCGCAGATGGCACGCGAAGAACAACGCGCCTGGATCATGGTCGTCGTCGCGATAGTGGCGTACGGCATCTATCTGGTTCTGGTGCTGGGTGGCGCAGACGGCGCCCCTCTCGAGCAGGCGGCTTACATTCCCGCGATGCTGTGGACGATCGTCGGCTCGATCGTCGCGGGGATCCTGCTGAACATCATCGCGGCCATCCTGTCGCCCCACGAGGCCGGCCGGAAGGACCAGCGCGACAAGGAGATCAACCGGCTCGGCGAACACATCGGCCAGTCCTTCGTGATTCTCGGGGCCGTACTCGCGCTGGTCTTCGCCATCACCGGGCTGGACGCGTTCTGGATCGCCAACGTGATCTACCTGGCCTTCGTGCTCTCGTCGATCCTGGCCTCCATCGCCAAGATCATCGCCTACCGCCGGGGATTCCAGTCATGGTGAAGGCGACGAGCGTGACCAACAACATCCGCGGGCTCCGCTTCGCGCACGGAGAGATGACTCAGGCCGCGCTGGCCGACCTGGTGGGCGTGACCCGGCAGACCATCATCGCCATCGAGCAGGGCCGCTATTCGCCCTCTCTCGAGGTGGCGTTCCAGATCGCCCGGGTGTTCAATCGACCACTCGACGACGTGTTCCAGTACCCGGCAACTCCCATCCTCACTCGACCTGGAGGCACATCATGAGGGCCATCGTCCACGACAGCTACGGCTCGGCCGACGTTCTACACCCCGCCGAGATCGAGCGGCCGGCCGTCGGCGCCGACGACGTTCTCCTGCGCGTCGAGGCCGCGAGCCTCAATATCGGTGACTGGCACCTGATGGCGGGGCTTCCCTACCTCGTGCGGCCCGCCGTCGGCCTGCGCGCCCCGAAAAGCCGGGTGCGGGGCATGGATGTCGCGGGTCGCGTCGAGGCCGTCGGCGCCAACGTCACCCGGTTCACACCGGGCGATGAGGTGTTCGGTGTCGGTGAGGGCTCCTTGGCCGAATACACGACCGCCCGGGCCGACAAACTCGAGCCCAAGCCGGCGGCCCTGAGCTTCGAGCAGGCCGCGGCCGTGCCGACCTCGGCCGTCACCGCCCTGCAGGCCCTCGCCCCGCTGCGGGACGCCGGCCCGGGGGAGCGGGTGCTCGTAATCGGGGCCTCCGGCGCCGTCGGCGGCTATGCCGTGCAGCTGGCCAAGACCTTCGGGGCGCACGTGACGGGCATCGCCAGCACCGCGAAGCTCGACTACGTTCTCTCGCTCGGGGCGGATGCGGCCGTCGACTACACCCGCGGGGACATCACCCGGTCGGGCGAGCGCTACGACCTCGTGCTCGAAACCGGCGGCAACCGGTCGGTCTCCTCGCTGCGCAAACTGCTCGCGCCCCGCGGCACCCTGGTACTCGTCGGCGGCGAAGGCGGCGGCCGGGTGACCGGCGGTTTCGAGAGGGCCCTGCGGGCCCTGCTGCTGTCGCCGTTCGTATCCCAGAAGCTCACCGGTCTGGTCTCGGTCGTGCGTCAGGATGACCTGCACACCCTCGCGGGCCTTCTCGAGAGCGGCGCGATCAGGCCCGTCATCGATCGGGTTTATCCGCTCGCCGAGGCCGCGACAGCCATGCGCCGTCTCACCGATGGCAGCATCCGGGGCAAGGTCGTCGTCATACCCTGACGCGCGCGCTCCTGATGACTAGTACTCCTGACGCTGGGCCGCGCCGCCGCAGACGCCGAGCAGGCCGGCGGCACGGCGCAGTTCGGCGCTGGGATCCTGCGCCCACCGGTCGAGCACGATCTGCGCCCGGCTGCGCGCCGGACCGGTAAGGGCATCGACCAGCGGCCGCACCACATCCGCTGTGAGCGGGTCCAGGAGAGCGGGCAGCTGTGCGGTCCGCAGGAAACCCTCGATGCGGGTGAGGTCGGAGGCGCGCAGCATTCGCACGTGGGATTGCAGCAGCACCACGGCCGCCAGCCGGCGCTCGTAGACCGGCACCGCCCACAGTTCGGAGCTCAGGGCCGTGATCTCGTCGTGGCCAAGGCCGGGGTAGCGCCGCCCGGCATCGCGGATCGTGCCGCGTATCGCGCCGACGGATGCGCCATAGAAGGTGAGGCTGCCGCCCAGCCGGGCCCGATCGGCGTCGGCGCGCTCCCAGGAGCTCTCCCGCTGCAGGGTGGCGTTGATGAACTCGCCGGCAGCACTCATGGCTCCATTCTCGCCGATCTGCAAGGCTGGTCGGCATGACCGACGCCGACATGACCGCAGATCTCCGCCGCTACCTGCAGGAGGCCCGGGAAGCCCTGGTCTGGAAGCTCGAGGGTCTCGGCGAGTACGACATTCGCCGGCCCGTGGTGCCCACCGGCACCAACCTGCTGGGCCTGATCAAGCACATGGCCGGGGTCGAGGCCGGGTACCTCGGTGAGACCTTCGGCCGCACCTTCCCGGAAGAGCTGTCCTGGATGGGCGACGCCGCCGAGGACAACGCCGACATGTGGGCGACCCCGGAGGAGTCCCGTGACGCGATCGTCGACCTGTACCGGCGGGTCTGGGCGCACTCGGAGACCACGATCACCGAGGTGCCGCTGGATGCCACCGGCCGGGTGGCCTGGTGGCCCGCCGACCGCAATGTGGTCACGCTCCACCGCATCCTGCTGCACCTGATCGCCGAAACCCACCGGCATGCCGGCCACGCCGATATCGTGCGCGAACTGATCGACGGGGCTGCCGGGCTGCGGGCCGGAAACGAGAACCTGCCGTCGGGAGAGGCCGGCTGGTGGGTCGGCTACCGGGACCGGGTGGAGCAGGCCGCCCGCACGGCCTGAGGCCGTCGGGCTGCAGCCCGACTGCGGTGTTCGCCGTTCGGACGCCTAAAGTGGACTGCGCCTGAAAAGGCCAAGCTGTTTACACGCCCGAACCCGAAGGACGATGCCACTCGTGTCGAGAATCTCTGCCCGCCGGACCCTCCTGGGCGCGAGCGCCGGCTTCGCCCTGCTCGCCCTCACCGCCTGCACCGGCCAGCCCGTCGCCGGAGCCGGCTCGGGAGCCGGCGCAGCCCCGGCCGACGACTCCGGCCGCACGTACGCTCTCGTGGTGCACTCGGTTCCCGGCGACGCGTTTTGGGACGTCGTGAAGACCGGCGCCGAGGCCGCCGGAAACCGCTACGGCGCCACCGTCACCTACCAGGGTGACCCCGATGTGCAGAAGCAGAGCCAGCTGATCGAGACGGCGATCGCCGCCAAGGTCGACGGCATCATCGTGTCCATGGCCAACCCCGAGGGCCTGCGCGGTGCCGTCACGGCTGCCGTGGCCGCCGACATTCCCGTGATCACCATCAACTCCGGAGCCGAGGAGTCCGCCGCGCTCGGCGCCATGACCCACATCGGCCAGGGCGAGTACCTGGCCGGTCA
Source organism: Cryobacterium sp. TMB1-7 (assembly GCF_004402435.1). Classification (NCBI taxonomy): domain Bacteria; kingdom Bacillati; phylum Actinomycetota; class Actinomycetes; order Micrococcales; family Microbacteriaceae; genus Cryobacterium; species Cryobacterium sp. TMB1-7. The sequence continues at coordinate 226,465 of NZ_SOFZ01000022.1, read as the reverse complement.
GGGCGCCGGCCGCCAGCTCGCCGAGGCGTCGGCGAAAAAGGTCATCTGCGTCATCCACGAGGCCGGAAACGCCGGGCTCGAGGACCGCTGCCGTGGGGCCGCGGACACCCTCGCCGGCAGCCTGACCAACGTGCAGGTCGACATCGCCAACGTCGCCGAGGCCCAGAGCACCATCACGAGCGCCCTGCTGGCCGACCCCGGCATCGACGGTGTGCTCACCCTCAACTCCGCGGTGGGTGTGGCCGCCGCGCAGGCCGTGGCCGAGGCCGGCAGCGACGCCCAGATCGGTACCTTCGATGTCTCTGCCGACGTCACCAGCCTCATCATGGACGGCAGCATCCTCTTCGCCGTCGACCAGCAGCCCTACCTGCAGGGCTACCTGCCGGTGGACTTCTTCGAGCTGTTCTACACCAACGGCAACGTCGTCGGCGGCAGCCAGCCGGTCTACTCCGGGCCGGGCTTCGTGACGAAGGAGAACGCCGAGCAGGTGGCGACGTTCGCCGGCAACGGCACCCGATGACGATGCTGACCGCACCGGGCGCCGCGCCGGATGCGTCGCCGGACGAGCGCCTGACGCGCACGCATCCGATGGTGCGGCTGCTGCGTCGGCCGGAGATCGGCGCCCTCGTCGCCGCCCTGGCGATCTTCGGGTACTTCTCCGTTGCGACGACATCCTTCCTGTCGACGGCGGGCGTGGCCACCTGGCTCTACTCCGCGTCGCTGTTCGGCATCATGGCCGTCGCCGTGGCGATGCTCATGATCGGCGGCGAGTTCGACCTCTCGGCCGGAGCCATGACCGGCACCACCGGGCTGCTCGTCGGCGCGTTCACCACCCAATGGGGCATGAACCTGTGGTTCGCGATGCTGCTCGCCCTACTGATCGCCCTCGCCGTCGGCGCCTTCAACGGGTTCCTGGTCGTCAAGACCGCCATCCCCAGCTTCATCGTCACGCTGGGCACCTTCTTCATCCTGCAGGGGCTCAACCTCGCCGGCACCAAGCTCGTCACCGGCCAGGTCGCCATCCAGGGCATGACCCTGGTGCCCGGCTTCGACGCCGGCAAGGCGATCTTCGGTTCGACGATCCCGGTCTTCGGCGTCAACCTCAAGGTGTCGGTCTTCTGGTGGCTCGGCATCACCGCCGTGGCCAGTTGGCTGCTGCTGCGCACCCGGTACGGCAACTGGATCTTCGCCATCGGCGGGCAGTTGCAGAGCGCCGTGCAGACCGGCGTGCCGGTCAAGCGCACCCGCATCGGCCTGTTCATGGGCACGGCGGCGGCCGGCTGGCTGGTAGGCATGCTCTCGCTCTTCGACGTGGCCACGGTGCAAGCCACCACGGGCATCGGCCAGGAGTTCATCTACATCATCTGCGCCGTCGTCGGCGGCTGCCTGCTCACCGGCGGTTACGGGTCCGCGATCGGCGCCGCCCTCGGCGCGCTGATCTACGGCATGATCCTGCAGGGCATCGTGTTCGCCCAGTGGGACAACAACTGGCTCAAGGCCTTCCTGGGCGGGATGCTGCTGCTCGCCGTGCTCGTGAACCTCTCGGTGCGCCGCCAAGCCGGGGTACGCGCATGAGCGCCGCAGGAGCAACCCGGCCAACGCCCATCCTCGAGGTGCGCGGCATCGGCAAGGTCTACGGGTCGGTCATCGCGCTCAGCGACATCTCCACCTCGGTCGGCGCCGGTGAGGTGCTCTGCGTGCTGGGCGACAACGGCGCGGGCAAGTCGACCCTGCTCAAGGTCCTCGCCGGTGTGCACCCGCACTCCTCCGGCGAACTCCAGCTCGACGGGGACGCGGTGCGCTTCACCGGACCGCGCCTCGCTCTCGACGCCGGTATCGCCACGGTCTACCAGGACTTGGCGATTGTGCCGCTGATGCCGGTGTGGCGCAACTTCTTCCTCGGCGCCGAACTCAGCGCCGGGATCGGCCCGTTCTCCCGCCTCCAGGTTGCCGAGATGCGCGCGATCACGCTCGCGCAGCTGGGCCGGATGGGCATCGACCTGCGTGACGTGGACCAGCCCATCGGCACCCTGTCCGGCGGCGAACGGCAATCCGTCGCCATCGCCAGGGCCATTTACTTCGGTGCCAGGGTCGTCATCCTCGACGAGCCCACCTCGGCGTTGGGCGTCAAGCAGGCCGGGGTGGTGCTGCGCTACGTGGCGCAAGCCAGGGACCACGGCCTCGGCGTGGTGTTCGTCACCCACAACCCGCACCACGCGTACCCGGTGGGGGACAGGTTCCTGGTGCTCAACCGCGGGGCCAGCCTGGGCGAGTTCGACCGGAGAGGCATCACCATCGACGAGCTGACCCGGCTGATGGCCGGCGGGGCCGAACTGGAGTCCCTGGCCCGGGAGCTCGAGCGGGACTGATCCGCCAGGCCAGCGCGGGGTCGGGCACGCCTCATCCGTTTCGGACGATTCCGGAACGGCGCTATCGGCGGGACGCGGATTGGTTGCTACCGTCTGCGGCGTGAGACCGGCGTGCCGTCGTGGTGCGCCCGTCGAACACCGAAGAATCCGGAAAACGCGAACACCAACAGGGCCCAACCCTGGAAATGGAGCGATACCCATGGCCACAGGAACAACCCCGGTGCTGGATGCGGCGGCCGAGATCAACGCTGTCTCGCTGGCCCGCACCGACCTCGATCCGCGCACGCTGATGATCGCCCGGATCGCGGCCCTGGTGGCCGTGGATGCACCGGTCGGTTCGTACCTCATGCACGTCGGACCGGCAGCGGAGGTCGGGCTGACCGCCGACGACATCGAGGACGTTCTCATCGCCGTTGCCCCGATCGTGGGCACGCCACGGTTGCTGTCATCGGCTCGCAAGATCGTCGAGGCCTTCGACCTCGCGATCCAACTCGACTCCGAGGGCGACACCCAGTAACGCCCAGAGTCCACCGCAGCCGCGTCGTGCGGCAGATCCAGTGAGGAGCACCCCCAGTGAGAAAGCCCATCGTCTTCATGGCCCTGCTGGTGCTCCTTGCCGGATGCGCGCCCGCCGACGGCACCGATCCGACACCGAGCAGTTCGTCGCCATCGGCCGCAACGGCCACCCCGTCACCCGGTCAGACGGCGTCACCTCCGACAGATGCACAGATCACCTGGGCGGGCACGGTCTGCAGCGACGTATCGACCGTGCAGACCGACGTTCAGGGGCTGGCGACGGCGGCGGTCACCGGGGGCGATTCGGTGGGTACCGCGGTGTCCAACCAGATGGATACCGTGTCGGCCTCGGTGAGCGCCCTGGTCGACACTGTGAAGTCACCCCCGGAGAATCTCGGCGACGACCCGGAGCTCCTGGCCGTGCAGGAGTCGATCGACACCGTCGATCAGTCGTTCACGACCTTGCGGGCGAGCGCCAGTGCGGTGGAGGGCACCAGCGGGGCCACCCTGGTCGATGCGCTGGCGACGCTCGTCGGTGACACCGGTACAGTGCTCTCCGACGTGGGTGCCGCCGCTCAGACCATCACCACGGCAACCCAGGACACCTCCAGCACCCTCGGCCAGGCCTTCCGAGCTGCACCCGAGTGCGCCGACCTCACCTCCTGAAACCCGGTGACCCGGCCCGTGTGTCGTGCGCCCGGTGGCAGTGACTTCGGCGTCCGCCGGACGCATTGCGAGCGCGGATTCAGGGAAATCTCAGGATGCCGCGGGAATGAAACGCGCGCCCAAACGTTGACTTGAGTCGAGGTCACTCAAGTTTTGGGTTTCCTCCTCGTTCAGATTCCCAGGAGGTTTCCTTGCCTACATACTTCGGCCCGACCGGTTCCGACAACGGTTCGTTCGACGAGTTCCTGGCCCGCTACCTGCAGGGCCAGCGCGCCGCGCAGTCCGGCCGCCCCATCGAGATCACCCGGCTCCTCAGCCGCCGCACCCACGAGATCCTCGTGCAGGCGGCCCAGTTCGCCGTCTCCCACGGTCACGCCCACGTTGACGCCCTGCACCTGCTGCGGGTGATGGTCGAACAGGAACCCGCCGCCTCGGCCATCCGCCGTGCCGGTGGTGACCCCGCCGCCATCGCGGCCGCCGCCGACCAACGCCTGCCGGAGTCCGGCGACCGTGAGTCCCAGTCCGCGCCCGGTCTGACGCCCTCGGCACAGCGCGCCCTGCTGGATGCTCACCAGGTGGCCCGCGCCTTCGGCTCCACCTACATCGACCCGGAGCACCTGTTCTTCGCCTTCGTGGTGAACCAGGACTCACCCGCCGCCCGCGTGCTCGCAGAGTCCGGCGTCACGGCCGAGTCACTGCAGGCCGGCGCCCAGCAGGCCGAGGACGACGAGGCCCAGGCCGGCAGCTCGGCCGCCGACAGCGCCTCAGACACCCCGATGCTCGACACCTACGGCATCGACCTCACCGAGCGTGCCCGCTCCGGCAAGCTCGACCCGGTGATCGGCCGCAGCGACGAGATCGAACAGACCGTTGAGATCCTCTCCCGCCGCACCAAGAACAACCCGGTGCTGATCGGCGAAGCCGGCGTGGGCAAGACCGCCGTGGTCGAGGGCCTGGCCCAGGCCATCGTCGACGGCCTGGTGCCCGAACAGCTGCGCAGCAAGCGCGTCATCGCGCTCGACCTGCCCGCCATGCTCGCCGGCACCCGCTACCGCGGCGACTTCGAAGAACGCCTGACCAAGACCATGGACGAGATCAGCGAGCGCAGCGATCAGATCATCGTCTTCATCGACGAGCTGCACACCGTGGTCGGTGCCGGCGGCGCCGGCGAGGGCGGAATGGACGCCGGCAACATCCTCAAGCCGCGCCTGGCGCGCGGTGAGCTGCACGTCGTGGGCGCCACCACCCTCAACGAATACCGCAAGGTCGAGAAGGACCCCGCCCTCGAACGGCGCTTCCAGCCCGTGCGGGTGAATGAGCCCAGCATCGACGACGCGGTGCAGATCCTCGCCGGCCTGCAGGGCCGCTACGCCGAGCACCACTCGGTGCGTTACACGGATGCCGCGATCCGCGCGGCCGTCGAAATGAGCGCCAGGTACGTTCCAGACCGGTTCCTGCCCGACAAGGCCATCGACCTGATCGACCAGGCCGGCGCCCGAGCGCGTCTAGCGCTCGGCTCGAGGGTCGACATCGAAGGCCTGCGCGAACAGCGGGCCGGCCTCGAAACGGCCAAGACCATCGCGGTCGCCGCCGAGGCCTACGAGGAGGCGTCCCGCCTGCGGGACGAGACCGAGCAGCTGGCGGAGCAGATCACCGCGGCCGAGGCCGCCCAGGATGCGTCACAGCCGGCACCGTCCGCCGTGGTCGACGAGGCCGAGATCGCCGCGATCATCGCCCGCGCCACCGGCATCCCGGCCAGCCGCCTCACCGCGGGCGACCGCGAACGCCTCGCCACGCTCGAGCACGACCTGCACCAGCGGGTCATCGGGCAGGAGGACGCGGTGACCGTGATCGCCAAGGCCGTACGGCGCAACCGCACCGGAATGGGCGATGCCTCCCGGCCTGTCGGCAGCTTCCTGTTCCTCGGCCCCACCGGGGTGGGCAAGACCGAGCTCGCCAAATCGTTGGCCGAGTCACTGTTCGGTGACGAGAAGGCGATGCTGCGCTTCGACATGAGCGAGTTCGGTGAACGTCACACCGTGAGCCGCCTGGTCGGTGCTCCTCCGGGGTACGTCGGCTACGACGAGGCCGGCCAGCTGACCGAACACGTGCGGCGGAACCCCTACTCGGTGGTGCTGCTGGACGAGATCGAGAAGGCGCACCCCGACGTCTTCAACCTGCTCCTGCAGGTGCTCGACGACGGCCGCCTCACTGACGGCCAGGGCCGCACTGTGGACTTCCGCAACACCGTGATCATCATGACGTCCAACATCGGCTCCGAGGTGCTCGCCAGCCGCAGCGGCGCGCTCGGCTTCACCGCCGACCTCGACGGAGCGCACAACGGCTTCGGGTCGGAGAAGGCCCTGCGGGACCGGGTGATGGCCAAGCTCCGTGAGGCCATGCGGCCCGAGTTCCTCAACCGCATCGACGAGGTCGTGCTGTTCCGGAAGCTCGATCAGCCCCAGCTCCGCCAGATTGTGCGGCTGTTGCTGAACCAGACCGAGGCCAGGCTGCACGCCCAGGGACACGCGCTCACCGTGAGCGACGCGGCCGTGGACTGGATTGCCGAGAACGGCTACGAGCCCGAGTACGGCGCGCGGCCGCTCCGCAGGGTCATCCAGCGTCAGCTCGACGACAGAATCGCCGACCTGCTGGTGGCTTCAGAGCTCGGCGTCGCGGGAGTGGTGGCCGTCACCGTGGCCGATGGTGCCCTGCACGTGGCGTCCGAACCGGCACGGATGCCGCTGGCGGCGTAGCCGCGGATGAGAACGCCCCGACCGGACCTTGACGGGTCCGGCCGGGGCGTTTCTGCGTTCGGCCTGTTCGTGGAAGCTACAGAATGAAGAGCATCTCCTGGTAGGTCGGCAGCGGCCACAGGTCATCGGCCACGATGCCCTCCAGCACGTCGGCCGCCGCGCGCACGGCGCTCATGGCCGGCAGCAGGTCATCCCTGGCGTGCTCTGCCTCGGCCAGCGCGCTGCCGGACTCGGCAGCCAGGACGTCCTTGAGCACGGCCAGGGCGGTGCGCAGCTTGGCGATCGGAGCGCTCACTTCCAACAGGGCGGCTATGTCGGCATCCCCGCCGGCGGCCTTGACGGCGCCGATGTTGAGTGCCACCTCGGTCTGGTGCCGCATCGCGGCCGGCAGGATCTGCGTCGAGCCGATCTCGAGGGTGAGGCGGGCCTCAACACCGATGGTGAGCGCGTACTGCTCCAGACCGATCTCATAGCGGCTGTGCATCTCCCGGTGGTTGAACACCCGGTACTTCTCGAACAGCTCCAGGGCGGACTCGGTGATCAGCTCCGGCAGGGCGTCCAGCGTCGTCCGTAGGTTCGCCAACCCCCGCTTTTCGGCCTCGATGGGCCAGGAGTCCGCGTAGCCGTCGCCGTTGAACACGATGGCGCCGTGCTCGGTGATGATCTGGGTCAGCAGGGCTTGCACGGCGGTGTCGAAGTCGGTGCCGGCCGCGACGGCCGCCTCAAGGTCGGTGGCGATGTAGTCCAGCGACTCCGCCATGATCGTGTTGATCGTCACCATCGGGCCGCTCACGGTCTGCATCGAGCCCGGCGCGCGGAACTCGAACCGGTTGCCGGTGAAGGCGAACGGGCTGGTGCGGTTGCGGTCGCCGGGATCGGTCGGCAGCTGGGGCAGCGTGTCGACGCCGATGATCATGGTGCCCTTGTCCTTTGAGGAGGTCGCGGGACCCTTGGCGATCTGCTCGAAGACATCCGCCAGCTGGTCGCCGAGGAAGATCGAGATGATCGCCGGCGGGGCCTCGTTGGCGCCCAGACGGTGGTCGTTGGTCGCCGAGGCGACGGAGACCCGCAGCAGACCGGCGTACTTGTGCACGGCACGGATGACCGCGGCGCAGAAAACCAGGAACTGGGCGTTGTCGTGCGGGTTGTCGCCGGGGACGAGCAGGCTGCCGAGTTGGTTGTTGCCCAGCGAGAAGTTGACGTGCTTGCCTGAGCCGTTGACTCCCTGGAAGGGCTTCTCGTGGAAGAGGCACTCCATGCCGTGTTTCTTGGCGATGGTCTTGAACGTGGTCATCAGCAGCTGCTGGTGGTCTGCGGCGATGTTGCCGCGTTCGAACATCGGCGCGATCTCGAACTGGCCGGGCGCGACTTCGTTGTGCCGGGTCTTGGCGGGGATGCCGAGCTTGAACAGCTCCCGCTCGGTGTCCATCATGAAACCGAGCACCCGCTCGGGGATGGCACCGAAGTAGTGGTCGTCGAATTCCTGGCCCTTGGGCGGCTTGGCGCCGAACAGGGTGCGGCCGGAGTTGAGCAGATCGGGGCGGGCCAGGAAGAAGTGCCGGTCCACGAGGAAGTACTCCTGCTCAGGGCCGCAGAACGCGACGACCTTGGCCGGCTTGACGTGGCCGAACAGGCGCAGGATACGCTCGGCGTGTTCGCCCATCGCCTGTTGCGAGCGCAGCAGCGGCGTCTTGTGGTCGAGGGCTTCGCCGGTCATCGAGACGAAAACCGTGGGGATGCACAGGGTGTTGCCGTTCGGGTTCTCCAGAACGTAGGCGGGGCTGGTGACGTCCCATCCGGTGTAGCCGCGGGCCTCGAAGGTGTTGCGCAGGCCGCCGTTGGGGAAACTGGAGGCGTCGGGCTCGCCCTGCACGAGGGTCTTGCCGGCGAACTCGGCCAGCGCGGTGCCGTCGCCGACGGGTTCGAGGAAGCTGTCGTGCTTTTCGGCGGTGAGGCCGGTGAGCGGGTAGAACACGTGCGCGTAGTGCGATGCGCCCTTTTCCATCGCCCAGTCCTTCATGGCGGAGGCGACGGCGTCGGCGACCAGGGGATCCAGCATCGCACCGTGCTCGATGGTGGCCATGACCGACTTGTAGACGAGCTTGGGCAAGCGCTTCTGCATGACGACGCTGCTGAACACGTTCTCACCGAAGATCTGGCCAGGGGTTTCGGCGTCGGTGAAGCTGACGGCCGGGGGCACATAGGCCTCGACATCCCTGATCGCCTGCAGGCGCATGGCATTTCCACTCATGGTTTACCCCTCTATTCGGGTCTATTCGGGCTCTGTCCGCGACGGGGTGCGGAATCCGGTAGCCCAAACCTAGGGAGCGTGTATGCCGGGGACATTTCGGCCGCGTGACGGATTCGCTCTGCCGGTGCTCCCGGTTGGGGGTCGAAACCCAGCAGCATCGTCAGCGGCTAAACTGGTCGTTTGATTTGAGGGGTGTTTGAGTGGTTGATACGGAGCTCGCGCGCGAACAGGACTATGTCGCCACGCTGTACGCGCGCCTCGACGCGCTGCAGCGGGAGGCCGAGGCCCAGCTGAAGGCCGTGCGGATTCTCGACGTCGGTGGTAACCACCAGTCCCGGTCCGAGCGCGACACCTTTGCCCGCACCTACGAGGACCGCATCGTGCAGTTGCGCGAGGTGGACGACCGCCTGGCCTTCGGCCGGCTGGAGACTGCCCCGGAGGAGGACGGCGCACCCGTCTACAGGTACATCGGCCGGGTGGGCCTCCGCGACGAGAACCTGCAGCCGATCCTGCTCGACTGGCGGGTACCGCAGGCCAGCGCCTTTTATCAGGCCACCGCCGCGACGCCGCTCGGTGCCCGCTCCCGCCGGCACCTGCTCTCCAACGGCCGGCGCATCATCCGCATCGAAGACGAGATTCTGGATGCGGCGCTGCTGGAGGGCGACACCGCCAACCTGCATCAGGGCGAGGGGGCGCTGCTCTCGGCGCTGACCGCCCAGCGCACCGGGCACATGTCCGACATCGTCTCGACGATCCAGGCCGAACAGGACCGCATCATCCGCTCGGAGCTGAACGGTGTGCTTGTCGTGCAGGGCGGCCCCGGCACCGGCAAGACCGCCGTGGCGCTGCACCGCGCCGCCTACCTGCTCTACACGCACCGCGACAGGCTGCAGAACGCCGGTGTGCTCATCGTCGGACCGTCCACGTCGTTCCTGCAGTACATCGAGGCGGTGCTGCCGTCACTCGGAGAGACCGGGGTGGTGCTCGCCTCGGTGGGCCAGCTGTTCCCCGGCGTCGAGGCCGGCCACGAGGACGCGCCCGCCGTCGCCGCGCTCAAGGGCCAGACGTTCATGGCCGACCTGATCGCTCGGGCCGTGAAGAGCAGGCAGAAGGTGCCGGCCGCCGCCCAAAAGCTGCTCGTGAACGGCGACACCCTGGTGCTCAAGCCCCAGCTGATCGAGGCAGCCATCCACCGCGCCCGCTCCGGCGGGAAGCCGCACAACGAGGCCCGCGTCGTCTTCGTCAAGCACGCCCTGAACGCGCTGGCCCGCGAGTGGCTCGAGCAGCTCCAGCGCCAGGGCCGGTCGATGGACGACACCGACCTTCCGATGCTGCGCGAAGACCTCCGGCTGGCCGACGATGTACGGGTGGCGCTGAACACCGCATGGCTGCCACTCACCCCGCAGAAGCTTGTGCAAGACCTCTACGCCCGGCCGCAGTGGCTGGAAGAGCTCACGCCGCGCTGGCGGGCCGCGCAGCGCGCGCTGCTCCACCGACCGCGTGACGCCGAGTTCACCATCGCCGACATCCCGCTGCTCGATGAGGCGGCCGAGCACCTCGGCGAGTACAGCGCCGTCGACGCGGCCCAGAAGCGTGAGGCCAAGGAACAGCGCAAGCGCGACATTGAGAACGCCGAGCTGGCGATCAAGAACATGGACGTCAAGGGACTCGTGAATGCGAAGGCCCTCGCCGACAACTTCGCCGAACTCGGCGACCGCGCCACCACGGCCGAACGGGCGGCGCTGGATCGCAGCTGGACCTACGGGCACGTGATCGTGGATGAGGCGCAGGAGCTCTCGCCCATGCAGTGGCGGCTGCTCATGCGCCGCGGCCCGCGCCGCTCGTTCACCATCGTCGGCGACATCGCCCAGGCCGCCGCGGCCGCCGCGGCGGACAGCTGGCGGGAGGCCCTCGCACCCGTGCTCGAGGCCTCGTTCGAAGCCGACAGGTGGCGCCTGGAGGAGCTGACGGTGAACTACCGCACCCCCAGCCAGATCGCCGAGGCCGCCGAGAAGATGGCGGTGGCGCACGGCCTGCCGATCACGGCGTCACGCACGGTGCGCGCCAGCGACTGGCCGGTCGTTATCGTGACGGACGCCCTGGACGCCCTGCGGCGGGAGCGCACCCTGGGCGTGGGCGGCACTGTCGCGGTGATCGTGGTGGAGGAGCACATCGATGCCCTCGCAGAGGCTCTCGACGCCGAGTTCGGCGACATCGTCGGCCGCGGGGCGCTCGGTCTGCTGCGGGATGTGGCGTTGCTCACCCCGCACGACTCCAAGGGTCTCGAATTCGACGCCGTGATCGTCGTCGACCCCACCGCCATCGTGGCGGCGTCCGAACGCGGAGCCGGAGCACTCTACGTGGCCATGACCCGCGCGACCCAGCGCCTGTACCTCGTGAGCGACGGTCCGCTGCCCGCCGGGCTGAGCGACCTGCCCTAGCGTCCGGCTGCGCTGCCTCGCCGCACCGACGTCGCCCACTCCGGGCACTAGTCCCCTTCACGCGTGCAGAAGGGGTTTTTGAGGCACGTCGGGGGAGACCTGTCTCGGGTCGCTCTGCCTGCCTCGGCGCCGGCCTCCTCAGGACGGCTTGTCAGGCGGCGCGCGGCCGCAAGGCCCTGATGGTCGCGAGCAGCGCTTCGGAATTGATCAAGGCCGAGTTGCGGATCGCCTGGATGGAGGCGCCCTGAATGAGCGCCACGACTGTGGCCGCGAGGTCGACGCCCGAGACGCCCTCCCCGCCGGCAGGGGACCCGGCCGCGCCGACCGCCTCGCGGCAGACCGGCAGGAACGCCTCCAGGTAGCGCCCGAATGAGGCCTCGATGCGGTCGCGAAACAGGTCGGCGTGGCGGGAGAAGTAGAATGCGAAGAGCAACTCCACGCCCGCGTGGTGCTCGACCAGGCGTTCGAGCTCGACCCTGACCATCCGTTCGAGGCGGTCCCACGGTGCCAGGGCGGCCAGGCTCGGGTCGGTGAGCGCGTCGAGGGTGCCGTCGAGCAGCACCGCGAGCAGGGCCTGGAGCAGGCCGTCCTTGGACTGGAAGTGGAAGAACACCAGGCCAGGGGAGATGCCCGCTGCGGTGGCGACGCGTCGGGCGGTGACGGCATCGAGGCCTTCCGTGAGGGCGATCTGGTAGGCGGCGGTCAGGATGGCGTCGCAGCGTTCCTGTTCGGGCAGTTTGGGTCCGCCCATGGGTCAGTTGCCGCCGTCGGTGCGCCGGCCGGTGCGATACTCGCGCCACGCCTTCCAGGCGCCCGTTGACCAGAGCGCCCAGAGCACCAGCACGGGCTGGAAGAGCAGCCGGATGGTGCGGTCGAGGTCGGTGTTCAGCCCGAATGAGTCGGTCTGGGTGACGAGCTGGGAGATGTTGCCGGGAAAGATCGCGACGAAAAACGCGGCCACGATCCAGCCGACCTGCACACGGAACCGGCCCAGCGCCAGCAGCGCCGCGCCCAGGATGATCTCGACGACTCCCGAGGCCACGACCACGAAGTCGCCCTCCAGCGGCAGCCAGGTAGGTACCTGGGCGAGGAACGCCTCCCGGTTGACGGTGAGGTGGCTGATGCCGGCGAGCAGCAGGAAAGCGCCGAGCACCAGGCGCAACACTGTGCGGACAATCGTGGCGCGGGTCTTCTGCGGGGCGAGGAGGGTCATGGCTCCCACCCTACATTGATCACTGGGTCAATGACTCGGCCTACCGCGGGGCGGCGGCCACCAGTTCGGCCACTTCGGCGTCGGTGCGGGCCTCGAACACGCCCCACATCATGTGGGTCGGCCCGCTGCCATCGCTACCCGCCCTGGCGGGGCGGCTGATCCACCGATTGGCGGTTGCCGCGGCGCCCAGGGCGACCAGGGAAGGGGCGATGACGGTCTTGCGCAGAGTGCCGGCAACGACGCTGCCGTCGCTCCCGAGTCGCCAGCCACGGCTCGCGGCCAGCACCTGGCCCACCTCTTCGTCGGTCAGCCAGCGGGAAAAGCTCCGACCGGGCGGGTCGATTCTGGTCAGCTTCATGGGAACAACACTAATCTCGCCGCCCGAGGCGCTCAGGCCGGGACCAGGGCGAGTTCGGCTTCCAGTCGTTCCACGTCGGACCGGTGGCAGAGCTCGGTGGCCGGTGTCATCGCGGTGGCGCTGCCGGCCGCGACCGCCGCTCTGAAGGCCGCGGCAGGGTCGTGGCCCTGTGCGATGCGCAGCACGAACGCGCCGAGGAAACTGTCGCCGGCGCCGACAGTGCTCTGCACCGTGACCTGCGGAACGGCCAAGCGCATCACGCCGGCCGCCGAGGCGAGCACGGCACCCTTGCCGCCGAGCGTGAGGGCCACGAACTCGGCGGATCCCCGGGAGACGAGGGTGCTTGCCGCGGCGATCTGGCTCTCTTCGGTGTCGAGCGTCGAGCCCACCAGCTCGCCCAGTTCACGTCCGCTGGGTTTGACCAGGAAGACCCCTTCCGCGAGGGCTGCGGCCAGGGCCGGCCCGGACGCATCCACTATGCAGCGCGCGTCGTGCTCGCGGGCCAGGCGGGCGACCCTGGCGTAGAAGTCGTCGGGCGCGCCCGGCGGCAGGCTGCCGCTGGCCACCACGTAGCCGCCGTGCGGGATCGACTCCGCCACCCGGGCGAGGCAGGCACGCCACTCGGGTTCGGTGATTTCCGGACCCTGCAACACGAAGCGGAACTGTTTGCCGGTGGTCGTCTCGTCAACCGTGAAGCTCTCCCGGGTGCTGCCCGCGATGGGCACCACCACGGTGGGGAGGCCTTCGGCTTCGATGAGCTTGCGGTAGGCGTCGCCGGTCGGCCCGCCGGCTGCATAAATGGCCAGGGTTTGGCCACCGAGACGCTGGATGACGCGGGAGACGTTGATGCCGCCGCCACCCGGGTCGAGCCTGGAGAGTCCGCAGCGCATCTTGTGCTCACCGACCACGTTTTCCGTCGAGGTGCTGACGTCGAGGGCAGGGTTGACCGTGAGAGTGAGTATCGGTCGCAGCGTTGTCGGCCTGGGAACATCCATGACCCCAGCGTAGGACTGTGAGCGCTTTTCGCCGGTCAGCGGCGGGAGAACAGCCTGGTGAAGAAGCCTCCCCCGGAGGGCTCCTTCTGGTGTCCGGCGCAGCGATCGATTCGGGGGACGCCCCGCATGACCTGGTCGACGTGTTGACCACAGCCGGCCCAGGTGGTCTTTCCGCAGGTTCTACAGGTCACGGCTCGGCACACGGGGGACTCCTTCTGGTTGGCCAGGCCGGGCGGCCTGGAGGACCCAACAATACCCCATGGGGTATCCACTTCTCTGACCGGATGCTGAGCGTCGCGGGGTCGGGCCGCCCCGGCGGCGTAGGGTGGCGGCGTGCATCCCTCACCCGTGCCGACCTACACCGCAGCCCAGGTGCGCGAGGCCGAAGCCCCGTTCCTCGAGCAGGGAGTACCCCTCATGGCCCGGGCGGCCCTTGCGCTCGCAACCGAGGCAGCGGCCCTTCTCACGGCGCGGCGCGGCGGATCGGATGGCGGAGCGGTTGAGGATGCGCGCGTGCTGGTTCTGGCCGGGTCGGGCAACAACGGGGCAGACGCCTTGTACGCCGCGGAGATGCTGGCCGGCTGGGGCGCCACCCTCTGCATCCTGCCTACCAGCGACCGCCCACACCGGGAAGCGCTCGAGGCGGCCCTCGCGCACGGAGCTGACCTGCGCCCGATGGACGAACCTCCCGACGTCGTCACAGGCCTCGCTCGTTCGGCCGACCTGATCCTCGACGGCATCCTGGGCACCGGGGCCACCGGCAATCCCGCCTTGCGCGGAGTGGCGCGCGGCACTGTGGCGGCTCTTCTGCCGGCCCTCGCCGGTGAGCATCCGCCCCTGGTCGTGGCCGTGGACCTGCCCAGCGGCATCGGCGTGGACGATGGCAGCGTGCCCGACCCCACGGTGCTGCCGGCCGACCTGACGGTGACCTTCGGCGGTTGCAAGACCGGGCTCGTCACCCGCCCGGCCGCCGACTATGTCGGCCGGGTCGTCGTGGCCGACATCGGTATCGGTGACGAGCTGGAGCGCATCCGCCGACGTGACCTGGGCTAACGCGCCGGGAGCACAGGCTCCGGCAGCGCGCCGACCGCGGCGATCACCCGGGCGCGCAGGCCGTTGCTCCGTTCGGTGAACCCGCGTTGCCGCCGCACGTACTCGGCCTTGCCGGTCGGGGTCTCGATGGCGACAGGGGAGTAGCCCCACTCGGAGAGGTCGTAGGGGGATGCCTGCATGTCGAGTTCCCGGATGTCGCGGGCGAGGTCGAAGCAGTCCAGCAGCAGGTCCCCGGGAATCAGGGGACCGAGCTTGATGGCCCACTTGTAGACGTCCATGCCCGCGTGCAGGCAACCGGGCTGCTCCAGACGCGGCTGGTTCTCCCGGCTCGGCAGTACGGGGCGGGCCTGCTCCGAGTTGAGGTCCACGGCGGCGGGGGTGAAGAAGCGGAACGCGTCGAAATGCGTACAGGCGATCCGGTGGGATTCCACCACGGTGTCGGTGTCGCCCTGGCTGAGCCGCAGCGGCGATTCATGGCGGTGCTCGCCCTGTTTGTACACCATGGCCCATTCGTGCAGGCCGAAGCAGCCGAAATCGCCGGCTCGCTGGGCGGTGCGGCCCAGCAGTGTCACGATGAAGCGGATGCTCCGCGCGTTCTTCTCGATGAAGGCGGCGTGGTCGACGACCAGGTCGTCCCGCTCGGAGCGGTACCATTTCCACCCGGCGCGCTCCTCGGTCGCCGCGCCCTGCAGGACCACGTTGGCACCGGGGTGCCACCGCCGCAACAACCCTGGACGGAACGGGTAGTAGGTGAACAGAAAGTCGTCCACCGGATGCGTGTGTACGGTGCCGGCGCGTTGCCGGCGTCCCAGCGTGGCGGCGTCGGCCCGATCCTGGTGCCGACGTTCCAGTTCGCGCCAGTCGCCGGCGGTGAGCGCTGTGAGCGCGGTCGCGGGAGAGATGTGCACCATACGAGGGTACTCGCGGCCGTGCGGGGCCCGTCCAATCCGCAGGTCGGGTCGCCCGGCGGCGTGATCACCCCGTAGAGTAGTCACTAGGCGGAACGATGTTCCGCCCAGCAGAACATCGAACGCGACCCGGCACACTCACAAA
The DNA here is from genome assembly GCF_004402435.1 of Cryobacterium sp. TMB1-7. Lineage (NCBI taxonomy): Bacteria > Bacillati > Actinomycetota > Actinomycetes > Micrococcales > Microbacteriaceae > Cryobacterium > Cryobacterium sp. TMB1-7. The sequence goes on along the minus strand of NZ_SOFZ01000022.1, from coordinate 210,794 downwards.
GGAGCACAACATGACCGCGAACCCCTTCGACCTCACCGGCAAGGTGGCCATCGTCACGGGCGCCAGCAGCGGCATCGGGCTCGCCATGGCCGAGGGACTCGCGGCCGCCGGAGCCGACATCGTCGGAGTGAGCGTCAACATGCCGATGACCGGCAGCGAGGTCTCCCAGCGGGTTGAGGCACTGGGCCGCACCTTCACCCCCTACGACGCCGACTACGCCGACCGTGCAGTGATCACCGCCCTCGGCACCGAGCTGGCCGCCCTGAACGCCGACATCCTCGTCAACAACGCCGGCACCATCCGCCGGGCCCCGGCCGCCGTGCACTCTGACGAGTTCTGGGACGAAGTGATCGCCGTGAACCTGTCGTCGCAGTTCGTGCTGAGTCGCGCCGTCGGCGCCAACATGGTGGCTCGCGGCCACGGCAAGATCATCTTCACCGCCTCCCTGCTGAGCTTCCAGGGCGGCGTGAACGTGCCCGGCTACACGGCATCCAAGTCGGCCATCGTGGGCCTGGCCAAGGCACTGGCGAACGAATGGGCCGCGTCCGGCGTCAACGTGAACGCCATTGCACCCGGCTACATCGCCACCGCCAACACGAAGGATCTGCGGGCGGACGCCGACAGGTCCAAGGCGATTCTCGATCGCATCCCCGCCGGACGCTGGGGCGAGGCCTCCGACCTCGCCGGTGCCGCCGTCTTCCTCTCCAGCAACGCATCCGACTACGTCAACGGAATCACCCTGCCGGTCGACGGTGGCTGGCTCGCCCGCTAGGCGCGACTGAATTGCGGAAATCCCCCCTTCCTGTTGCCAGGCAAGGGGGGATTTCCGCACCACAGTGCAGCCTAGAGCGCCGGTACCCGCTCGCTTTCGAGCGGCGCCTCCGGCGGGGTGCCGTCGCCGAACGGGCGGCCGCCCAGGGCCTCGCGGCCGTGCGCGGTCAGCCACCCCGACGCATCCGGCCCAGCGGGCACGATGCCGGTGGGGTTGATGTCGCTGTGCGTCACGTAGTAGTGCTTCTTGATCTGCTCGAAGTCGATAGTGTCGCCGAAGCCCGGGGTCTGGAACAGGTCGCGGGCGTAGGCCCAGAGCACCGGCATCTCGCTGAGCTTGTTGCGGTTGCACTTGAAGTGACCGTGATAGACCGCGTCGAACCGGGCGAGCGTGGTGAACAGGCGGATGTCGGCCTCGGTGATGGTATCGCCCACGAGGTAGCGCTGGTTCGTCAGGCGTTCTTCGAGCCAGTCGAGCCTCGAGAAGAGGGCGCCGTAGGCCCGCTCGTAGGACTTCTGGCTGCCGGCGAAGCCACACTTGTAGACGCCGTTGTTGACGTCGTGGAAGATCAGGTTGGCGACCTCGTCGATCTCGGCGCGGAGGGCCACCGGGTAAAGGTCGGGCGCGCCGGGCCGGTGGTAGTCCGCCCACTCGGTCTCGAAGTCCAGGGTGATCTGGGGATAGTTGTTGGTCACGACCTTGCCGGAGGGTACATCCACGATCGCCGGCACCGTGATGCCGCGGGGGTAGTCGGGAAAGCGCGCGAAGTAGGCCTGCTGGATGCGCTCGATGCCCAGCACCGGGTCTACTCCGTTCGGGTCGAGGTCGAAGGTCCAGCTGTTTTTGTCGTGGGTGGGGCCGGGCATGCCAAGAGAGATGACCCGCTCCAAGCCGAGCAACCGGCGCACGATGGCGGTGCGGTTCGCCCACGGGCAGGCGCGGGCGGCCACCAGGCGGTAGCGGCCGGGTTCCACCGGCCAGCCGTCGCGGCCGTCGAGGGTGATGCGGTCTTCGATGTAATTGGTGTCGCGATCGAAGTCCTTGCCGGGTTCCACGTAACTGGGACGCAGCGTGCTGGGAGTGAGGGTCTCGTTGCTCATGGCTCCACGCTACGGGAAAGAACCCGTGCGTACGCATAGAGTTGCCCTCATCCGTGCAGGTGATGCACCGGCCAGCCGGCGACGTGCGCGAGCAGGTCCAGCAGCGACTGGGCGGAGGCGCGGGCCTCAGCCTGGCCGCGGGGATCGTGCACATCGAGGGTGAGGGGCGGGGCCTCACCGAATTTCGGGATGTCCACTTCCACCCAGCCGCCCTGCGGTAGCCCCACGAAAGCGGAGGCCGTCCGCGCCCCCTGCACCGGGGCATCCAGCGTCGCGGCGATCACGGCCAGCGCCTCGGGCTTGGTCAGGTGAATATCGGCGACGATGCTGGCGACGTGGTCCATGGGGGTCCTTCGATATCGACACGCACAGGCGCTGCCTGCTCAGCGTCAGCTTAACCGACCTTCGGTAGCTGCGGATGTCGGTGTCACTCCCTGGTCATCGCTCAGCGGCCCGGTGACCTGCACCTCGATGTGGCCGTTTTGGGGGTGCGCGGAACCTTAACGTGCGGCAAACGGCGGCGAGCGGGTTTCGTGACACCCAGTCGCTCCGGTATTGATTTTGTATGAGCTTAGAATTTCCGCCTGTAGCCCGGGACCTGCGTGCTGACCGGCCCGTCAGCGTCGGCGAACTGGCCACACCCGCCCGACTGGTACCGGGAGACACCCCGCTGGCCGACATCGACCGGACTTTCCGGGCCGAGCGCCAGCTCCGCTCCCTGGTCGTGCACGAGGGTGAACGATACGCGCTGTTGTCGCGCGAGCACGTGGAGTACACGCTCACCGGGCGACTCGGCTACGGACGGGGGTTGCACGTGAGGTCAACCGCGGCGCATATGGTGTCGGAGAATTCCTTCTCGCTGCCGGGACACCTCGAACTCGGCCACGCCGCCCAGCGCATCCTCGCCCTGCCGGAGGAGTCCCGATATCGGGACGTGCTGGTACTCACCGATGCCGGGCCCGGTGTTGTCGCGGTCTCCCAGCTGTTCGAGCGGCTGTCGTCCGACTTCCGCTACGCCGCACTGCACGATTCCCTCACCGGACTGGCCAACCGGCGCCAGCTTGAGGAGCGGGGCTCGACGTTCACCGCGGATGACCTGGCCGGCGTGGCCGTGTTGTTCATCGACCTTGACGGGTTCAAGGCCGTGAACGACACCTTCGGACATCGGGCCGGCGACGAGGTCCTCGTCGAATTCGCCGACCGGCTGCGCAGGCTGGTGCGTCCCACGGATGTTCTGGCCCGGCTGGGCGGGGACGAATTCGCGGCGCTTCTGGTTAACGTGACGGAGGCCCAGGCCCTCGACGTCGCGGACCGAGTGCTGATCAGTGCCACCGCACCGTTCCCGAGCGACGGCCACCTGCTGCACGTATCCGCGTCGGTAGGTGTCTCGATGGCCGTCGACGTGGTCGACGAACTGGAGCTGAACCAGCTCGACGCGCTGCTCAGACACGCCGACGGAGCAATGATCAAGGCCAAACAGTCCGGCAAACGCCAAGTGGCAAGGCTCGACGGACAGGGCGCCGCGCCGATCACCCGGAACGCGCTCATCCGCCGTCGGCTCACGGCGGCGTTCGAATCCCGCACCTTCGCACTGAACTATCAACCGCAACTTGACCTGGTCACGGGAGACTGCTCCGCCGTCGAGGCTCTGCTGCGGTGGAACGACAGGGTGCTGGGTGAGGTGTCGCCGGCCGAGTTCATCCCGATCACGGAGCTGTCCGGCGACATCCACCGCATCGGTGAGTGGGTGATCGACCAGGCGTGCGCCCAGGCGCGCCAGTGGCTGGATGCGGGTGAGCCACGCAGCATCGCGATCAATGTGTCGCCCCTGCAGCTGGCCGCCCGCACCCTGGTTCCGCAGGTGCTCGCGGCACTCGCCACCCATGGGGTGCCCGCGGAGCTGCTGCAGGTTGAGATCACCGAGGGGTCCGCGATCACCGACCTGCCGCGGGCGATCGGCCAGCTGCAGGCGTTGCGGGACGCGGGCCTGAGCATCGCGCTCGACGACTACGGAACCGGGTACTCGTCGCTGGCGATGTTGCGTGACCTCCCGCTGACCACCGTGAAGATCGACAAGACCTTCATCGACACGATCGAGGACTCGCCCCAGGATGCGCTTCTGGTGGGTGGGGTCATCGACACGGCCCACGCGCTGGGCCTGCGAGTGACCGCTGAGGGGGTGGAACGTCCCGGCCAGTTGCACCTGCTTCGGGCCATGGGCTGCGACACCGCGCAGGGCTACCTGATCTCGCGGCCGGTGCCCGCCGAGCTGCTGCCGGCGGCGCAGTCGTGCTGACCCGAACGGGCTGATGCGGCGTACACCTCGCGCATCTGCGCCGTCCGGTTGATAATCGGCAGCGTACGCAGACGCACCTTCCACCACCGATGGCACGGGCAGCGAGGTCCGGGCAGCGAGGAGACATCATGAGCACGAAGCTCAACCCCTATCTCGGATTTCGTGACAACGCCAAGGAGGCGATGGAGTTCTACCACTCGATCTTCGGCGGCGAATTGACGCGCAGCACGTTCGCGGAATACCAGGCCAGCGAGGACCCGAGCGAGAAGGACAAGACCATGCACGCGGCGCTCACCACCCCGAACGGCCTGTCGTTGATGGCGGCGGACACCCCGAACGCCATGGAGTACACGCCCGGCAACAACTACTCGGTCTCGCTCAGCGGCGACAGTGACGACGCCGCAGTCTTGCGTGTCTACTGGGACCGGCTTGTCGACGGCGGATCGGTGACGATGCCGCTGGAGGTCGCGCCGTGGGGCGACAGTTTCGGCATGTGCGTCGACAAGTTCGGAGTGGCCTGGATGGTCAACATCGCGGGGGCCGCGCAATAGGTCGCGCAAGAGGCTCGACCGGTTCGACCACCCCGAACTGGGGTGGTCGGTTCTGGGCGTTCGAGGGCTGCCGTCGATAGCCTAAGCACATGACGACATCTCGGGGGAGATCCATGGTTCGTGCACGTTTATTCGTTCTGATCGGGGCTTTGGCGGTGGCACTCACGGGCTGCGCCGGGGAGGGATCGGCAGGCACCGCGGCCTCGCCAGAGCCGTCACAGACATCCGTCGCCAGCCCGACCGCAACGCCGGTGCCGACGGAAGCACCCGCGGCCGCCGCCACCGTCACCGGAATCGTTGTGACGCCCGAGGCCATGCAGGTGACCTCGAGCGACGAAAGCGTGGTGTCCTTCAGCTACTTCGACCCGATCGAGGACGTCGTCGCCGCCCTGACCGCGGCCTTCGGCGACGACCCGGTCGTGGACAGGGAATATCCCACCGTCGAGCCCGGCCCCCAGACCCGCTACGACTGGCCTGGGCTGCGGATAGTGGACGAGGACTGGCCCGCCACGGCGCCGCTGGACTCGAACTACTACGTCGTTCTCGAGGCGCCGGAACTGAACGGCGTGTCACTGACGACGATAGACGGTATCCAGATCGGCGACTCGGCGCTTGCGCTCGCCGATCAGTATCCGCACACCGTGACCGACGAGGACAGCTTCACCGTGTTCGTCGGCGGGGTCGCTATCCCCAGAAGCGACGCGAATCCACGAGACAACTCGTCGATCTCGGTGTGGGTGTCGACCGACAATCCCGAGCGCACGATCACCAGCATCTCCTCGCCGGCCGAGGACTACGGCGTCTGACCTCGCTGAGATGAACAGTGTCGTGGTCGGCTCCGAGGGTTCGCCGAGCAACGTTGCGACGCCGCCGAGGTCGACGCCGGGCATCAGGTCGGATTCTGCGCCGCGCGAAGACATCCGCGCGCTGGGAGACAAGCCCCAGAAATCGCGAATTTCTGGGGCTTAACTCACGGTTTGCGGGGGAGATCCGGGTTAGGTTGGGCGCATGGCGAGTGAAGCGACGGAGCTTGTTGTCCAAGGGCCACACGGCGAAAGAGTCATGCGCATCTCCAGCCCGAGCCGGGTGCTCTGGCCGGAGGTCGGCATCACCAAGCTCGACCTGGCCGAGTACCTCGTGGCGGTGGGGGAGCCCTTCGTCGCGGCCAACGGCGACCGCCCGGTGTCGCTGCAACGGTTTCCGGCCGGGATCGACGGTGAACAGTTCTTCTCGAAGAACCCGCCCAAGGGCGCCCCCGAGTTCGTGCGGGCGGTGCCGGTGGTCTATCCGAGCGGGCGCACCCATCCGCAGCTCGTGATCGACGAACCGGCCGGTGCCGTCTGGGCGGTGCAGATGAATACCGTGGTCTTTCACCCGTGGCCATCGCGGGCAGAGGACACCGACAACCCCGACCAGCTGCGCATCGACCTCGACCCGCAGCCAGGCACCGACTTCGACGACGCCATCCCGGTGGCCATCGAGCTGCGTGCCGTGCTCGCCGAGGCGGGCCTCACCGCGTTCGTCAAGACCTCCGGCAATCGCGGCCTGCACGTCTTCGCGCCCATCGAGCCGAACCGCGAGTTCCAGGTGGTGCGGCATGCGGTGATCGCGGCCGCACGCGAGGTCGAACGGCGGATGCCGACGACTGTCACCACGAACTGGTGGAAGGAAGAGCGCGGGGCCCGCATCTTCGTGGACTTCAACCAGGCGAACCGGGACCGCACCATGGCCGGTGCCTACAGCCCGCGGGCGCTCGCCCATGCGCCGGTGTCGTGCCCGATCACCTGGGACGAACTGGGGCGCACCGACCCCAAAGCGCACACCATCCTGACCGTGCCGAAGCGCCTGCAGAGCACCGGCGATCCCTGGGCGCAGATGCACGAGAAGCCGGGCCGTATCGACGTATTGCTTGAGTGGTGGGAACGCGACCTGGCCGCCGGGCTGGGCGAGCTGCCCTTCCCGCCGGACTATCCCAAGATGCCCGGCGAACCCCCGCGGGTGCAACCCAGCCGGGCCCGGCACGACCCGTAGCGCGGCTCCCGGCATCTCCGCCGCGCGACGGATGTCGGCCGGTCGGTTGCTGACTAGCGTTGCAGCCATGAGCACACCAACCCTCAGCGATCCACAACCCTCGACCACCGCGGCGGCGGTGCCGTTTCCGGATCGGGTGCCGTGGACCGCGGTGGCGGTGTTCGTGATTCTGGCGTGCGGCCTCGCCTGGCTGGTGGCCCTCCCACTCTGGCTGGACGGCAGCGGACTGGCCAACCCGCTCGCCGCACTCCTGCTGCCGGTCATGATGTTCACCCCCGGCATCGCCGCGCTCTTTGTGGTGCTCGTGGTGCAGCGCCCCCGCCCCCGATCCATCCCGGAGTACCTCGGCCTGTGGCCGTTGCGCCCGCTCAAACGCACCCTCTGGATGACCGTGTTCGGCCTTCTCGGCAGTGCCCTGCTGGTGATCACGGGCGTGTTCCTCGCCGCGGCGCTCGGGCTCGTGCAGCTTGACCTTGTGACCTTCTCCGGCTTCGCGCAGGTGCTGCAGGACGCCGATCCCACCGGGGCGGCCGCACCGTCCTCGGTTCCGGTTGGGGTCATCGTGCTCCTGCAATTGCTGACGCTCCCGGTGGCCGCGATCTTCAACGGTCTCTTCGCGCTGGGCGAAGAGATCGGCTGGCGCGGCTGGCTGCTGCCGTCCCTGCGCCCGTTGGGCACCTGGCCGACCTTGCTGATCAGCGGGGCGGTCTGGGGGTTCTGGCACAGCCCGGTGATCCTGCTCGGCTACAACTTCGCCCAGCCCAACCTGCTCGGCGTCGCCCTCATGATCGGTGGCTGCATGTTCTATGGCGTCCTGATCGGCTGGCTGCGGCTCCGCACCGGCTCGGTGTGGCCGGCGGTCTTCGCGCACGGCGCATTCAATGCCGCCGCGGGCTTCCTGTTCCTGGTGGCCGTTGACGGCACCTCCGCCGACCCTGTGGCGCTCGGCCCTCTGGGCTGGGTGGCCTGGATCGTGATGGCCGTTGTCATCGCGGTGCTCGCGCTCACCGGACAGTTCCGGATTCAGCCGGCCCTGCAGCGTCGGGCGCGTCAGCTGGCGCCGGCCGACCGCTAGGCGCACGTTCCCGAGTTGCCAGTTGCGGCCTCTTCGAGCGCATCGAGAGGGCGTCATCTGCCAACTCACTGTGGCACACCGTTGCGAGTTGCCAGTTCCGGCCCCTACGAGCCCATCCAGGGGGCGCCAACTGGCAACTCACCGGGCGTGTGTTGGTGGCTAGGCGGGTTCGCGGTGGTAGCTCACGAAGCGGTAGCGGAGGTCTGTGCGGGAGGTCTGCCATTCGGTGACGGCGGTCTGCGTGAACGCGGCGTCGATCACCGGAGCCAGGGTGTCTCCGACGGGTTCGGCGTCGACCTCGGTGACCTCGAGATGATCGGCCAGCGGCATGGCCTGGCGATAGATCTCGCCGCCACCGATGATCCAGACGCGCTGGCGGGCGCCAGCGGACTCCTGGGCGGCCCAGTCCAGCGCGGCCGTCAGGGAGTGCAGCACGGTGGCGCCCTCGGCGACCCAGTCCTCCTGGCGGGTGACGACGATGTTGTCGCGCCCGGCCAGCGGGCGGAACCGTTCCGGCAGCGAGTCCCAGGTGCGGCGGCCCATGATCACGGCGCCGCCGAGGGTGAGCTCCTTGAACCGGATGAGGTCCTCGGGCAGTCGCCAGGGGATGCTGCCGGCGTCGCCGATGACCCCGTTGACCGCCTGCGCCCAGATCAACCCGATCCGGGCGTCCTCAGACGGCAACTGGAGCCTTGATCGCGGGGTGGTGCACATAATCGACGACCTCGAGGTCCTCGAACTCGTAGTCGAAGATGCTGTCGCGCTCGGTGGTGATCTTCAGCCGGGGCGCCGGGAACGGGGCGCGGCGCAGCTGCTCGGTGACCTGTTCGAGGTGGTTGGAGTAGATGTGGCAGTCGCCGCCGGTCCAGATGAAGTCGCCGACCTCGAGGCCGGTCTGCGCGGCGACGAGGTGGGTGAGCAGCGCGTAGCTGGCGATGTTGAACGGCACGCCGAGGAACAGGTCGGCGCTGCGCTGGTAGAGCTGGCAGGAGAGCTTGCCGTCGGCCACATAAAACTGGAACAGGGCGTGGCACGGTGCCAGGGCCATCTCGGGGATGTCGGCGACGTTCCAGGCCGAGACGATGATCCGACGGGAGTCCGGGTCGGTCTTGAGGGTCTCGATGACCTGGGCGATCTGATCGATGTGGCCGCCGGCCGGGGTGGGCCAGGAGCGCCACTGCACGCCGTAGACCGGGCCGAGTTCACCCTGCTCGTCGGCCCACTCGTTCCAGATGCGCACGCCGTGCTCCTTGAGCCAGCCCACATTGCTCTCACCGCGCAGGAACCAGAGCAGCTCGTAGGCCAGCGACGGGAAGTGCACCCGCTTGGTGGTGATCAGCGGGAAGCCCTGGCTGAGGTCGAAGCGCAGCTGGGCGCCGAACACGCTCAGCGTGCCGGTGCCGGTGCGGTCGGCCTTGGTGGCGCCGGTTTCCAGAACCAAACGCAACAGGTCTTCGTACGGGGTGGCGATCGGGCTGGTCTCGGCTCGAGTGTTCATCGACTCAAACCTACAGGGCGATGCCAGAAGACGGGAGTCACATCCGGTGCCCTGGCCGCCAGACTCGGTAGCATGGGGCGGTGAAGCCCTTTCTGCTGCTGGCGACCCGTTCCGAGGATGAAGCCGCCGACGACGAGTACGCCGGCTTCCTGGCCGCCGGCGGCCTGCTGCCCGAGCAGCTGCACAGGGTACGCCTCGAGGCCGCCCCGATGCCGCCGATCACCCTCGCCGACTACTCCGGCGTGATCGTGGGCGGCAGCCCGTTCAACGCGAGCGACGCCGACGAGACCAAGTCGGCGGTGCAGCACCGCGTCGAAGGTGAACTCGCCGGCCTGCTCGACGACGTGGTCGCCCAGGACTTCCCATTCCTCGGCGCCTGCTACGGCATCGGCCTGCTCACCAGCTACCTCGACGGCGTCGTCGACGACACCTGGTCGGAGGTGGCCGGCCCCATCGTGGTGAGCCTCACGCCCGAGGGCAGCGCCGACCAGCTCTTCGGCCGGATCACCCCGACCTTCGAAGCCTTCGTCGGCCACAAGGAGGCCTGCACGGTGCTGCCGACCGGTGCGGAGCTGCTGGCCACGGGGGAGGACTGCCCGGTTCAGGCGTTCAGGATCGGCCGGAACGTCTATGCCACCCAGTTCCACCCGGAACTCACCCAGGCCGGCATCCTCACCAGGCTGCGGGTCTACCACGACAACGGCTACTTCGAGCCGGATGCCTATGACGAGGTCATCGCCGCCATCGATGCCTCGACGGTGACCGAGCCGGCCACCATCATGAAGGCCTTCGTGGAGCGGTTCGGCACGGCCTAACCCATTAGAGCAGTTTGCGCGCCGTGGCCCACGCCGTGAGCTCGTGCCGGCTTGAGAGCTGCAGCTTGCGGAGCACCGCTGACACGTGGGTCTCCACGGTCTTGGGGGAGATGAAGAGCGCACTGGCGACCTCCTTGTAGGCGTAACCGCGGGCGATCAGCCGCATCACCTCTTGCTCTCTGGCCGAAAGCCTGTCGAGCTCGTCGGTGGTCGCCGCGGTCTCGCCGGCGACCGCGCCGAAGGCATCCAGCACAAAACCGGCCAGGCGCGGCGAGAAGACGGCGTCCCCGCCGGCCACCCGGCGGGCGGCTTCCGATACCTCGGTCCCTGACGCGCTCTTGGTGATGTATCCGCGGGCACCGGCACGGATGACCGTGACGACGTCGTCGGCCGCATCCGACACGCTCAGGGCCAGGAACAGCGTCGACGGAGCCAGCGGCGCGGCGGCCCGGATCACTTCGGCGCCGCCACCGCCGGTGCCACCGGGCAGGTGCACGTCGAGCAGCACCACCCGCGGCTGGGTGGCGACGACCACCGCGATGGCCTCGTCGACCGTCGCCGCCTCGCCGAGCACCCGCAGCGCCGGGTCCAGCTCCGAGCGCAGCCCGGACCGGAAGATCGAGTGGTCGTCAACGATCACGACGGTGAGGTCATTCATGGGGTGTCTTCCTGGATGTCGAGGGGGAGGGAGAGCCGGATCTCGGTGCCGGTACCACTCGGGCCTGGGCTTACCGAGGCGGCGCCGCCGGCCCGCTGCATGCGGGCCAGGATCGACTCGCGCACACCCATGCGGTCGGCTGGGATGTCACCGATCGTGAAGCCCGGCCCGCGGTCGGTGACGCTGACCTCGATGGCGGTCGGCGACGACTCCACGTACACCGACACACTGCCGCCGGCGTGCCTTGCGGCGTTGAGGATTGCTTCGCGTGCGGCCGCGAGCAGGGCCTCGGGCACCTCCCGGTCGACGGAGCCGACCGCGACGACGTCCACGTGTACCGCATAGTCGCGTTCGACGGTGGTCGCGATACCGCGCAGCTCCGCGGCCAGGTCGACCGGACCGTTCGCGGCCCCGGTGAACAGCCAGTCCCGCAGATCGCGTTCCTGGGCGCGGGCGAGCCTGGCGGCATCCGAGTGCGGGCCCGCCTTCTGCTGGATGAGAGCAAGGGTCTGCAGCACCGAATCGTGCAGGTGCGCGGCCATCTCGGCCCGGCCGGCCTCCCTCTCGCGTGCCGCCCGCTCGTCGGAGAGGTCGCGGGTGAGCCGCACCGCCCAGGGGGCCACGACCACGGCGACCCCGACGAGCACCGACATGGCCGCCACGACGACGGTCCAGACGTTGGGGTTCTCGCTGGTGACGAAGAACAGCAGGATGCCCAGCGCCACCAGGACCAGCGCCCCGAGGGCTCGCACCAGCATGCCGGAGCTGCGGGGACCGGCGCCGCTGCGCAGCTCGGCGAACTGGCGCCAGGCCAGCCCGGCGCCCGCCAGTGCCACGATCGCGGGGATGATGGCGTCCAGCGGCAGGTCGGCGCCGAGCCGGTTGGCGATCAACGCGCCGGCCGTACCGACCAGCGCGAGCCCCAGCAGGATCTCGGTGACCGGCGCGCGACGGGGCTCCGGGGTGCCGGCATCCGCCTCCGGCCCTGCCGTTGCTACGGCCGGACCCGACGTCGCACCGGCGGACGGGGCGCCCGGCGGGGTGCGGGCATCGGGCAGGGTCACGGTGGAGCCGGTGAGCGCGGCCTTGGGCAGGGGGTCCCGGTGCGGGGCACTGCCGGCCGCGCCATCCGCCGATTCGTCGGGGGTCGTGGCCCACAGCCAGCCGTAGAGCAGCACCCCGGCGCCGCCGCAGAGGGCCAGTACGAAGGTCACGGTGCGTACAAAGGTGACGGGCAGGCCGGAGTGCCGGGCGAACCCCGCGCACACGCCGGCCACGATGCGCAGGCGTGGCCGCACGAGGTGCCCGGTGAAACGGGTGTCGGTGGGACGCAGGTCGGTCACAGCACCATCCAAGCACCCATGGGCTGCTCGCTCGCACCCCGAACCGCTTCGTCAGGGTGCAATCAGGGTCTTCCCCCATGGTCGGCCGCGCCGCACGGCAGCAAGATGGAGTCATGACCGAGACACCGTCCTACAACCCGCCGCCGACCCCGTACGGCGCTCCAAGCGCCACCCGGCCGCCCCAGGCCCCTGGCGGCGCCGCGTTCTTCGACTGGGTGCGTGGCCTCGGCTTCGTGCGTGGACAGGATCGTTGGCTGGCCGGCGTCTGCGGGGCCGTCGCGGCACGTACCGGTCTCGACCCGTTGATCGTGCGCGGCATCGCCGTCGTGGTCGCCATCCTCGGTGGCCCGATCTTCTTCCTGTACGCGGTGGGCTGGGCGTTGATGCCCGATGAGTCCGGTCGCAGCCTGGTGGAGCAAGCCGCCCGGCAGATCTTCGAACCTGCCATGATCGCCGTCGGTGTGCTGTTGTTTCTCACCTTCGTCCCGTGGATGCAGGGAATCTGGTGGCAGGGACCGCCGGAGGTCTGGGGGATGCCCGGCTGGCTGGAGGTGCTGCTGCGCACCAGCTGGGCCATCGGGCTCACCGCGGGCATCATCGTGCTGGTGATCTACATCGCCAAGCGAGTGCCGTCGCCGCGTAACCAGCCGGCTGGGGGCAAGACCGCCGGGGGGTACCAGCCCAGCACAGCGGCGCAGCCGAGCGCGGCTCAGCCGACCGCTCAGTCCGAGTCAGCTGGTGCGTCCCAGCCGACCCCCACCGCGACCTTCATCCCGCCGATTCCGCCGGTGCCGGAGCCGCCCGCCGCCGGCCCGTCACTCTGGGACGACCTGACGGGCAAAACCAGCGCGGCCGGATCAGCGCCGCACGGATCTGCGCCCTACGGGTCCGCCGCCCCTTACGGGACGGACCCCGGCCAGTCTGCCCCGGCGTCCACCTTCGACCCGCACAGCTACCGGGCGATCCAGCGCCGCAAGCACCTCGGCGCCGGCTTCATCTCCGTCGTCGCCGGTCTCGCCCTCAGCGCGGGAGCCGTCGCGGCATCCTTCGTTGCCGACGGGGCCTGGTCGAACAGCGCCTTCCTGGTGGGTGCCTCCGCCGCGCTCGCCGTGATCGCCCTGGGCATCGTCGTCGCCGGAGTACGGGGCAAGGAGGGCGGCTGGCTGAACTTCTTCAGCATCGTCCTGGCCGGCGCCATGGCCTGGACCGCCGTCATCCCGGTGGGAACCGATGTGGTCCCCGTCGGCGATCCCACCTGGCAGTACAGCACCAGCAGCCCCAACGGCTTCGCGATGTTCGCCGGCGCACCCGTGATCGATCTGACGGATGTCGACACCGCGCCGGCCGGCGCCGACCACACCGTCGACGTCTGGATCGCGTTCGGCGACGTTGAGCTGCTGCTGCCCGACAACCGCACCGTGGCCGTCGAGGCCAGCAGCCTCGCCGGCGGCGTGGATTACACGGGAATGGACGACCTCGACAGGGGCGGCGTGCTGTTCCACGACTCCCGCGTCGTGGCCGAGGGCCGCGGCACCGGCGTCACGACAGTCCGGGTCTGGACGCTCTTCGGCCAGGTCACCATCAACCAACCGGCACTGCGCTAGCCGGCACTGAGCTCGTAGGAGAACACCATGACCGACCCGAACAGCCCCACCGAAACCACGCCGCTGAAGACCTCACCGACGGCAGAGACTTCCTCCCCGACGCCTGACCGGCTGCCCAGACAACGACCGCTCTTCGCGACCATCCTCTGGGGCTCCCTGATGCTCGCGCTCGCGGCGTTCATGGCGGCCCGTGAGCTGGTGCCGGGTGGGTTCGACCTGGTCACCTGGCTTCTCACGGCTGTCGTGGGCATTGGGCTCCTGCTCGTAGTGGCCGGCATCATCGCCGCTTCCCGTCGCGCCGGCTGATGATGCCCCAGGACCGCGCGCATTTCCAGCCCCGACGAGCTAAACGACCCTGAACACCTTGCTGATCACGGGTTCATCATCCGTCAGCTGCCAGTCGGGCTCGCCGAGGTGCTTGCGGACGGCGGGAACCAGGGTCTCCCAGTAGTCGCGGTGCACGGTGCGCCAGTGCTCGAGCGTCGGCGCTTCGTGCTGCGCCTGCTCGAGGGTGACCTCACGAACCGTGGTCTCCACCACCTCGAGGATCTCGAGCACGGCGACGCGCGTGTTGGCGGAGTCGACCAGGGCGTAGAGCGAGCCCACGGTGGGCAGCGCCTCATCGGTCATCTCGTAGGCGACCCGCAGGTTGGAGGAGCCGGTCTTCGCCCCGGTCATGACCAGGGCCACCATCAGTTCGCGGAACTCGCTCGGTTCACCGAACACGAGCGGGGGAAGGGTGTCGATATCGGCGATCATGGTGGCTTTCTTACGCGGGCGCCCGCGTCTACGCGCGCGAGAGGGGAACACCAGCATAAGCGGCACTGACAGCTCAATGTCCCGGCGCGTCGCGCGAGCGGTGCGCCGGTGGCATGATGCGACTAACGCGCTGCGCCAGTTCCGGTGCCTGCGCGGCAACGATGGGAGAAAACCATGGCATCACGGAAGTGGAGCGAGATGACCGGGGGCCAGAAATCCGGCGTCATCGCCGGCGGTCTCGTGCAGCTGGTTCTGGCCGGACTCGCCTGGAGCGACCTGGCGCACCGGCCGGCAAAGAAGGTCAACGGACCCAAGGGTGTCTGGGCCGCCGTGATCTCGATCAACTACGCCGGCCCGATCGCCTACTTCATCGCCGGCCGCAAGGACTAGCCACCGAACGATCGTGACCCCGCGGTGTCGGTGATCGGTCAGCGGCGCATCCGAAAGCGCAGGTGGAGCACCCGGGTGCCCTGAATCACCACGTCCGGATCCTCCAACAGATGCTGTGCGTGCACCGACCCGAAGTAGCGCTTGCCGGACCCGAACACGACGGGGACGACGTCCATGCGCACCTCGTCGACCAGGCCCGCGGCGAGCACCTGGCCACCGACATCGCCGGCGGCGACCTCGACGATGCGGTCACCCGCGAGCTCCCGCGCCATGGCCACTGCCGCCTCCACCCCGTCGACGAAGTGAAACGGCGCCTCGGCATCCCAGCCCTCTGGCTTCGGCCGGTGCGTCACCACGACCACGTGGTCGACCCCGCCCGGAGGTATCCCGTCCCAGCCGTCCGTGATGTCGAAGACGTGACGGCCGACGATCGTCACCCCGATCTGGTCCCAGTAGGGCCGGATGTAGTCGTAGGACGTCTGCGACACCGTCACCGCGCCGCTCTCGTCCACTGGGACGTCACCGCCGGACAGCCAGTCGAACAGCGGTCCGGGTTGGTCGTTCTCGTCCGCGATGAAGCCGTCCACCGACACCGAGCTGTACATGACCACCGTGCTCACGGGGCTCTCCTTTGGTCGGGGGTGCGCCAGACGTCACACCCGGTCATCCTGCCGGTCAGTCCAGCACGTCGCCGAGGTCGTAGTCGATCGGCCGTTCCAGCTGGTCGAAGGTGCAGGACCGGGCGTCCCGGTCCGGGCGCCACCGCTCGAACTGCACGGTGTGCCGAAACCTCTCGCCCTCCATGTGGTCGTACCGCACCTCGAGCACCCGGCTGGGCTGCAACCGCACGAAGGAGGTGTCCTTGTTCGCCGAGAACCGGTTGCGCTCGGTCTCCCCGGTGACCACGGCGCCCTCCTCGTCTCGGAGCACCAGCGGTTCCAACTCGTCGATCAGCCGCAGCCGCCAGGCATCGCTGAACGCGGATGCGCCGCCGACGCTGTGCAGTTCACCGTCGTCGCCGTAGAGGCCGAGCAGCAGCGATCCCACACCGCTGCCGCTCACGTGCGTGCGGTAGCCCAACAGCACGACATCGGCCGAGCGGTGGTGTTTCACCTTGAACATCGACCGCTTGCCCGGCGCGTACACGGCCGCGAGCGGCTTGGCGACGATGCCGTCAAGGCCCGCGCCCTCGAACTCGATCAGCCACCTTCGGGCCAGGGCGACATCCCGCGTGGTTCGGGTGAGGTGGATGGGGTCGCCGAGGTCGCCGATCAGGTCTTCGAGGGCCGCCCGGCGGTCGACGAACGGGGTGTCGAGCAGGCTGTGACCATTGCGAGAGAGCAGGTCGAAGGCGACGAAGGTGGCCGGGGTCTCGTCGGCGAGCCGGCGCACCCGGCTGGCCGCCGGGTGGATGCGCTGCGACAGCTGCTCCCAGGAGAGGTGTTCGCTGCCCGGGTCCCCGGTGCGCAGCACGATCTCGCCGTCGAGGACGCAGGGCTCCGGCAGCAGGTCTTCGAACGCGTAGGTGAGTTCGGGGAAGTACCGGGTGAGCATCTTGGATCCGCGGCTGGCGATCGTGCTGCTGGTGCCGTCGAAGGTGACGATGCTGCGGAAGCCGTCCCACTTGGGCTCGTAGCTCAACCCGCCGGGCACACTGTCCGGTTCGGGAACCGTGTCGACGGCCCTGGCGAGCATGGGGGAGACGGCTGTTGCGACTGCCATGCCCGCAGTCTGGCCCGCTTCGGCCTGGCCGAACACCCCTTCGTGCACATATTCCCAGCCAGATGGGTGTCCATGCCCGTGGAGGCATCCAGGGTGAGGAAGATGGAACCATGACTGAGCGCCCGAGTACGACCAACTTCCGCCGCGCCCGCGACCAGCTCCTCGAGCTGCGGGCCGACCACCAGGGCGCCGCCGCCGCCTTCGTCTGGCCGGACGTGGGCGACAGCTTCAACTGGGCCACCGACTGGTTCGACGTGATCGCCACCGGCAACCACAAGACCGCCCTGTGGATCGTCGAGGAAGACGGCCGCGAACTGAAGGTCAGCTTCGACGCGATGGTCACCCGCTCCGACCAGGTCGCCACCTGGCTCGTGCAGCACGGCGTCACCCGGGGCGACCACGTCATGCTCATGCTCGGCAACCAGGTGGAGCTGTGGGAGACCATGCTCGCCATCCTGAAGGTCGGCGCGGTCATCCTGCCCACCTCCACGGTGCTCGGCAGCCACGACCTGGCCGACAGGGTGCTGCGCGCCGGCGTGCAGCACGTGATCGCCAACACCCAGGACACCGCCAAGTTCGCCGACGTGCCCGGGGAGTACTCACGTATCTGCGTCGGTGAGCCGGCAGCGGGCTGGACCGACTACGCCGAGTCGCACCGCGCCGAAACCGACAAGGTCGACGTCGCGGTGTCCTCCACCGACCCGTCGCTGATCTACTTCACCTCCGGCACCACGAGCAAGCCCAAGATGGTGGTGCACAGCCAGACCTCGTACCCGGTCGGGCACCTCACCACGATGTACTGGCTGGGCCTCCGCCCCGATGACGTACACCTGGCCATCAGCTCACCGGGCTGGGGCAAACACGCCTGGAGCTGCTTCTTCTCGCCGTGGATCGCCGAGGCCACGGTGTTCATCTACAACTACTCGCGATTCAACCCCGCCGCGCTGGCCCACCAGCTGCACCGCGCCGCCGTCAGCACCTTCTGCGCGCCGCCGACGGTGTGGCGCATGCTGATCCAGGCGGATGTCGGCGCCAAGCCGGCGAGTCTGCGCGAGATCCTCTCGGCGGGTGAACCGCTCAACCCCGAGGTCATCAACCAGATTCAGCGCGCCTGGGGTCTGACCATCCGCGATGGCTACGGCCAGACCGAGACCACCGCGATCGTGGGCAACGTGCCCGGCTCGGTCCTCAAGGCCGGTTCGATGGGGCTGCCGCTGCCCGGTGTTGCCGTGGTGCTCGTCGACCCGGTCACCGGGGCACTCACCGAGGAGGGCGAGATCTGCCTGGACCTCAGCACGCCCGCGGCGAACCTGATGTCCGGCTACCACGGCGACACCCGGCGGAGCGCCGAGGTGCTGCGCGACGGGTACTTCCACACCGGCGACGTCGCCATCCGCGACGAGAACGGCTACCTCACCTTCATCGGTCGCACCGACGACATTTTCAAGTCCTCCGACTACAAGGTCTCGCCGTTCGAGGTGGAGAGCGTGCTGATCGAGCACCCTGCCGTGATGGAGGCCGCCGTCGTGCCCGCCCCCGACGACACCCGGCTGAACATCGCCAAGGCCTATGTGGCCCTTGCGGCGGGCTGGGCGCCGGATGCCGAGACGGCCCTGGCGGTGCTGCGGCACGCCCGCAACGGCCTGCCGCCGTACATGCGGGTGCGCCGGGTGGAGTTCTTCGAGCTGCCCAAGACCAACTCGGGCAAGATCCGCCGGGTGGAGCTGCGGGCGCGGGAGACCGAGGCCGCGGCAGCGAACGTGCGCCTGGCCGATGAGTGGCGCGACGACCAGTTCCCCGAGCTGAAAAAGCGGTCCTAGCGGGGAAACTCGCGGGAGGTCAGCCCGGGCTGTGGGCGGCGGCGTTGGCCTCCTGGGCGAGGCGCCGCACCGCACGCAGCGGAATCGGCAACCAGGTGGGCCGGTTGCGGATCTCGTAGATGCTCTCGTAGACGGCCTTGTCGAGTTCGAACGCGGCCAACAGGGCCTCCTGCCCGGCATGGGCGGTCCCGGCCTGGTAGTCGCCGTCCCCGGCGTGGTAGCCCAGCAGGAAGGCCGCCCGGGCGGTCATCGCCCACTCGATCGCGGCGGGCGCTGCAGCGGGGTCCCGCATGGCGATGGTCGCGCCCACGTAGTCGAACGAGCGGAGCATGCCGGCCACATCGCGCAGCGGGATGTCCGGCAGCGAGCGTTCGGCGAGCGGGCGCAGAGGTTCGCCCTCGAAGTCGATCAACACCCAACCGCGCCCGGGCACATCAAGCACCTGGCCGAGGTGGTAGTCGCCGTGGATGCGCTGCAGCCGCGGCCACGGCGCCGCCTTCGCCCTGGCGAATACGGCCTCGATGGCCTCGCGGTGCGCGGCCAGCTCCGGTACCTCGCGGGCGGCCAGACGGTACCGTTCCCGCATGGTCAGGCACAACTGGTTGATCACATCCGGGGTGGACGCCACGGTGGGGAACACCCTGTCGAGGTCCCGGTGTACCGCGGCGGTCGCGACTCCGAGGGCGTGGGCGGGGATGCTGAAGTCGTCACCGGCCGCGGCAGCAGCCAGGGCGACCCGCCAGGCGTCGTCGACCCCGGGCAGGAACTCCTGAGCGAACACGAGGTGACCGCTGTGCCGGGCGGCAGAGAGCGGGTTCGTCCACTCGCCCGACACGGCTCCGATCGGCTCGGGAACAAACCTGGATCCGGCGCCGGCCAGGGCCGACTGCACCGAGACATCCGGGTTCGACCCGGCTGCGACCACCCTGAACACCTTGCAGATCACCGGGCGACCGGGCCGGCCGGTCTCGTCGGCGACGTCGAGGATGATCGAGGTGTTCGACTGTTCGCCGCTGATGACCCGGCTGGCCGTGACGCTGTACGGGGTCGAGTCAGCGGGCCCCACTCCCGCCCGCAGCAGCTCACCCCGCGCGGTGACACCGTCCGGGTCGTCGGACGATGGCGACGCGGCCGAGGTGATGAACCCGAGCAGCGCCGCGGCGTAGACGGGATCGTGCGGGGCGTCGTACACGTAGCGGGGGAGCCCGTCACGACCCACCGTCTGGGCGATGAGAGCCGACGACTCAGGCAACGGCGCCGTGCGCTCGGTCAGCGGCAGTTGGTAGAGCGTGGAGAACCTGCTGGCCGTGTCGAGCACCAGGTGGCAGGCGATGCGCACCCCCGCCTCGTCGGCCGGCAGCGCCCACTGGCCGATGCTGCGCAGCACCGGGCTGTGCGCCTTGCCGGCAAACCAGCGCTGCGCGCCCACCCAGCCGTCGATGGCCGGGGTGAGGTCGATGCCGGTGCCGGCGCTGGCGTGCTTCATGTGGTTCAGCGTAGCCGGACCCGCTACCGCCCAGACGCCGAACGAACCTTCGGAACGGCTGCGCTCAGCAGCGACACGACCACGGTGTCGTTTTTGGTGGCCTGCTGCCCGATCTCGGTGAAGCCCAGCCGGCCGTGAAAGGCCAGCGACTCGGGATTGGCCGGCCGTAGGTTGACCTCGCAGAACACCACATCGGCGGGCAGGGCACGCGCGGTGTCGAAGACCGCCGCGTAGAGCCTGGCGCCGAGGCCCCTGCCGCGATGGCCGGCCGTCACGACGATGCGGTCCACGTAGAGGAAGGTGCGGGCGCGGCCGGAGAAAAATCGGTAATTCTCACTGGCATAGTCGGCGCCGGCCGCGAACAGAATCGCGAAGCCGAGCACAGTGTCCGGCTCGGCATCCGCCACGACGACGATCGCGCTGTGGCTCGCAATGATCAGCGCCGCCAGGGCGTCGGCGTCGAGGTCGTTGACGGCGGGCACGGCGGCGCTGTTGAGCGCGAGCACCTGCGCGGAATCGGTGTCGAGGAAAGGACGCAGGGACACCTGAGGCAGCGTTGCGGTCATTCTCTGACGATAATCGATGTTTGCTCCGGTGTATCGCTGGGCACGGGGGCGGGGGCGCTACGCTGATCCCGACGTGAGGGGGAGCCGTGACGCAGGACCCGACGCTCGCGGCGCCCGCCGTCGAACCGTCGTCCGCCCCCACGCCCCATCCCAGAACGCGCCGCACCATCCTGACGACGCTAGCCGTGCTGCTCGCCGTGGCCGTGGGCGGTGGCGGATTCTGGGGTTGGGGCGCAGCCGCTCAGGACCGCTACGAGACGGCAACCTCTGCGCTCACCGCCCAAGTCGGCGAGGAGACCGACGCCAGGAACGCCTCCGACGCCAGGTCACGCAACCTGGTCTGGCTCGCCGAGCGAATCCGCGCTGTGGCCGCCACTCCCGCCTTCGCCGCCGACGCACTCCCCGAAGCCGACGCGCTTCGCGAGATCCTGGCCGAGCTCGAACCCGTCATCGAGGCATCCGACACCGCCGAAGCGATCAGACCCCCGGCAAACGACGAGCCCGTCAGCGACAACGACCACAGCCTGCCCTGGCAGGCCATGGCCGAGGCCGAGCGCATCGAGGGCCTGACCGGTCAATCACAGAGTGCCGAAGACCGGCTTCGCGCGTCGGCTCAGGCGGCGACGACCGGCCGGGACGACCTCGATGCGGCGGAGGCGGCATATTTCACCGCGGCGGCGACCCGGGCCGAGCAGACGATCGTCGACAACCGACTCTCGAATCGTTCGGTGCAGGTTCCGCTCATCCGGCTGATCGAATACGCGCGGGATCCCGCCATGTCGAGCGCCAGGGACGCCGTGTTCCTGACCTCGATGACGGATGCCGAGGCGCAGGTGCGTTCCTCGGAGGCCATCCACCAGGCCGAGGCCCACGATCCGGCCTGGGCGGTGCGGCGGGAGATCGAAGCGTACGCCCGCTCGCTCAGCAACGGCATCGCCCTGGAGTTCATCTGGGCACCCGAGGTATCCGGTCTCGGCGCGGACTGGCTCTCCGGCACCGCAGAGACCTACGATTCCGATGGCGGCTGGTCGATCATCAGCCTCAACTACACGATCGAGAATGTCTGGTACGAGGGCTCGGACGCCCACGCGGTCGTCGCCCACGAGGTGGGGCACACCCAGGTCTACCGGGAGAACTGCTGGCCGCTCTTCTCGGGCTCCGCCTTCAGCCAGGATCAGGAGGCCTGGGCCACGGCCTGGTCGATCAGCCAGGGCTTCGACGAACCTGGGTCGGGCATCGAGGCCTACGGCCGCCCCACCGACGAGCAGATCGCCGTCGCCGGTACGTGCCGCTGAGCCCGGCCCCGCAGGCCGCGGCACTCTAGCCGCATCCGCCGCAGAGCAGTAAGTTGCGGCTGGGGAGTGCGGCGCTGCACCAATGCCAGGAGGAATCATGCGTGGTCGCGAAGTGGTCTGGTTCAATTCCATCGGCCTGACGGACATCCCGCAGGTCGGCGGCAAGAACGCCTCCCTGGGAGAGATGGTGCGCTCGCTCTCGGCGCGCGGCGTGCGAGTACCCAACGGCTTCGCCACCACCGCGGATGCCTACCGCGCGTTCATCGAGGCCAACGGCCTGGAACCGGTGATCCGTGAGCAGCTGGACCGCTACCACTCCGGCGCTGGGTCACTCCGCGAAACCGGCCAGAACCTGCGCGAGGCCTTCCTGGCCGGCGAGTTCCCAGCGGCCATCGCTGAGGACATCCGGGTGTACTACCGCACCCTGTCCAAGGACGCCGAGGTGCCCAACCTGCCCGTCGCCGTGCGCAGCAGCGCCACCGCCGAGGACCTGCCCGACGCCAGCTTCGCGGGCCAGCAGGAGACCTTCCTGAACGTGAGCGGCGAACGCGACCTGCTCGACGCCTGCCGCCGCTGCTACGCGTCGCTGTTCACCGACCGGGCCATCAGCTACCGCGAGGTGAAGAAGTTCGACCATCTCGACGTGGCCCTGTCGATCGGGGTGCAGCGGATGGTGCGCAGCGACCTCGCCGGCTCCGGCGTGATGTTCTCCATCGACACCGACACCGGTTTTCCCGGCGCCGCCGTGATCAGCGCGGCGTGGGGCCTGGGCGAAACGGTGGTGCAGGGCGCCGTCGACCCCGACAAGTACCTGGTCTTCAAGACACTGCTGGACGAAGAAGACTACGAGCCCATCATCGAGAAGACCCTGGGCCGGAAGGACCGCAAGATGACCTACGCGGAGGGCGGCAGCGCACGCACCCGGGTCATCGACACCCCGGAGCGGGAACGCCGGGCGTTTGTGCTCAGCAACACCGAGATCGTGCAGCTCGGGAGGTGGGCGACCATCGTCGAAGACCACTACGGCCGGGCGATGGACATGGAATGGGCCAAGGACGGCCTCACGGGTGAGCTGTTCCTGGTGCAGGCTCGGCCGGAGACCGTGCACTCGCAGAAGAGCCTGACCCGGTTCTCGGTCAGCCGCCTCACCGAGACCGGACCGCTCCTGGTCTCCGGCGTGGCCATCGGCGACAGCATCGCGTCGGGTACGGCCTGCGTCATCCGGGACCCCGCCGACATCGAGAACTTCCGCGACGGCGCCATCCTTGTCACCGAGATGACCGACCCGGACTGGGTGCCGATCATGACCAGGGCGGCCGGCATCGTCACCGATCACGGCGGCCCCACCAGCCACGCCGCCATCGTCAGCCGCGAACTCGGCGTGCCCGCGGTGGTCGGCACCCGCAATGCCACCGAGGTACTCACCGAGGATTCGCCCATCACCATCTCCTGCGCCGAGGGCGACGAAGGATTTGTCTACGCCGGCATCCTGGCCTCTGAGACCGAACAGATCGACCTGGGCGCCGTGCCGATCACCCGCACCCAGGTGATGGTGAACATCGCCAGCCCGGCGGCGGCCTTCGAATGGTGGAGACTGCCCACCGCCGGTGTGGGGCTGGCGCGGATGGAATTCATCATCAACAACCTCATCAAGATCCACCCGATGGCGCTGGTGCATCCGGAGCGGGTCACCGACCCGGCCGTGCTCCGCCAGATCACCGAGCTCACCCGCGGTTACGCCGACCTCGGCGAGTACTTCGTGAACACCCTGGCTCTGGGTATCGCGAAGCTGGGAGCGCCGTACTACCCGCACCCGGTGATCGTGCGGCTGAGCGACTTCAAGTCGAACGAGTACGCGCACCTCATCGGCGGCGACGTCTTCGAGCAGGCGGAGGAGAACCCCATGCTGGGCTTCCGCGGCGCATCAAGGTACTACGACGCCAAGTACGCCGAGGGTTTCGCGCTGGAGTGCCGGGCGCTCAAGCGCGTGCGCGAGCGGATCGGCTTCAGCAATGTGATCGTGATGGTGCCGTTCTGCCGCACCACC
The DNA here is from genome assembly GCF_004402435.1 of Cryobacterium sp. TMB1-7. Lineage (NCBI taxonomy): Bacteria > Bacillati > Actinomycetota > Actinomycetes > Micrococcales > Microbacteriaceae > Cryobacterium > Cryobacterium sp. TMB1-7. Next base: position 186,966 of record NZ_SOFZ01000022.1, on the reverse strand, counting down.
ACCGAAGCCGACAGGGTGCTCGCGGTGATGGCGGAGAACGACCTGGTGCGCGGCGAGAACGGGCTGCAGGTGTACATGATGTGCGAGATCCCGGCGAACGTCATTCTGGCCGAGCAGTTCGCCACCAGGTTCGACGGCTTCTCGATCGGCTCCAACGACCTCACCCAGCTGGTGCTCGGTGTCGACCGGGACTCCGGCGACCTGGCGGCGCTCTTCGATGAACGCAATGAGGCGGTGCTGCGGATGATCAGCGAGGCCATAGACAAGGCTCACGCGGCCGGCATCAAGATCGGTATCTGCGGGCAGGGACCGAGCAACTACCCCGATTTCGCCGAGTTCCTGGTGGGCGAGGGTATCGACTCGATCTCGCTCAACCCGGATTCATTCCTCAAGACCGTGCACCGCATCAAGGAGGCCGAGACGGCGGGGGCGGCCGGCGAATGGCCCCAACCCGCCAGGGTGACGAAGCCAGGCTGACGAGGCCAGGCGGCGAACCTAGTCCAGGTCCTCGTTGCCACGCAGATCCGCACCGTCGAGCACGGCACGTTCGTAGTCGGCCTCTGCGGCGTCGGCGACCTGCCGGGCCGCGATCACACGCTCGCTGATCCGGTGTTCGACGGCCTCGGCCATCGCCACCTCGTCCGGGGAGGCGTTGGCCAGTAGGTCCTCGAGAACGTCGGGATCGCGATGCATGGCCTCGATCGCGGACACCTCGGCACGAGCCACCGCCGCCCGGCTGCGCAGGAAGGTGATCCGCGCCTCCCACCGGCTGTCGGTCAGGCTCGGCTTGGGTCCTGGGTCCGGGTTTTCGCTGTTGTTGTCGCTCACGGCGCCTCCCTTGTCGGTGGGAGCCTAGCGCCGCAATCCGGCCTGCGGAATGGACCGTCAAACCGGACCGGACCCTCAGTCATAGGCACGCAGCAGCTGCCAGCGGCCGCCGCCGTCGTCGTGCTGGATGTCGAAGACGAGCGAGGTGCCGTCCTCGGCGGTGCCCTGGCAGCGCCAGGCGGCGACCGGTTTGGGCGGATGGGTGAGGAAGTACAGCAGCTCGTCGGGCAGCGACACCGACGCCGTCAACGGCGTGGGGGTGTCGGTCACCCTGAACCGGCGGGCACGCCAGACCAGGCGAACCGGAGAACCCTCCGGCGATACCCAGACCGCGACGGTTTCGTTAATCAGACTCATGGCACATCACCTCAACAGTTAGAACATATGTTCGAAGTTTACTCCTCGGGGTCTGACAATGCGAGATCGGGTTGCCTCCGGTGCGAATGACGCTTCGGGTGATCACCGACCCGGCAGGCCGACTCAACTGCGGCTCATAACCGCCGCATAGCCGACTCATAGGGGTGTCCGGCTAGATGGACAACGTTGCGTTACCGATTGTTCATTTGGAGGACACCATGCTGCAGGCCACGATCATCCTGATCGATCTGCTCTTCATCAGCCTGCTCACGTTCGGGCTGTATTTTCCGCGTCACCGGCGCCGGGACCTCGTTGTCGCGTACCTCGTGGTCAATGTCGGCGTGCTGGCCGTGGCCCAGGTGCTCGCGTCCAGCACCGTCGGCGTCGGCCTCGGCCTCGGCCTGTTCGGCGTGCTGTCGATCATCCGCCTGCGCTCGAGCGAGATCGAGCAGCACGAGGTGGCCTACTACTTCGCGGCGCTGGCCCTGGGCCTGCTCGCCGGCCTCAGCGCCGAACCGACGGTGCTCACCGTGGTGCTGATGACCCTGATCCTCGCCGTGGTCTACGTCGGCGACAACCCGCGCCTGTTCCGCAGCTACCGGCAGCAGAGCGTGGTGCTGGATGCCGCGTTCGCCGAGGAGTCCGCTCTCATCGCTCACCTCGAGGGGCTGCTCGGTGCCCGGGTGCACGGGGTGCACGTACGCAGTCTCGACCTCGTGAACGACACCACCCTCGTCGACGTGCGGTACCAGGTGGGTGCGGGGCGTGCCCCGACTGCCACGCCGGCTCCGGTTCTGCAGGAGACGAGCCGATGAGTGCCGTGCCGATGAGTGCCGTGCCGACCGGCGTGGTGCTGGACGTGCCGCTCGCGGGCCTGGGCACCATCGGCCTGGCCGAGCTCACCGACCGGGCCGGTCTGCTCACCCGCATCGACCGCAAGTACGTGGTGCCCCGCTCGGAGCTGGACGCGGTCCTGGTCGACCTGGACCCCGGTGTGCGGGTGCTCGACATCGACGGGGTGCGCTCCAGCGCCTACGAGTCGGTGTACTTCGACACCCCCGAGCTCACCAGCTTCCTGATGGCGGCGCATCCGCGCCGGCGCCGCTTCAAGATCCGCACCCGCACCTACGTCGACTCGGCCCAGAGCTACCTCGAGGTGAAGACCCGCGGCGGCCGGGGCGTGACGGTCAAGGACCGCCTGCCGTATCCGATCGGCGACAGGGCAACGCTCACCACCGAGGGGCGCCGGTACACCGACACCGTGCTCGACGAGGCCGACATCACCGGCGCCGAGGGGCAGGACCTCGTGCCGACCCTCACGACCAGGTATCGGCGGACGACCCTGTTCCTCCCGGAATCCAGCAGTCGCGCCACCATCGACACCGGACTGTCGTGGTCGACGGTTCGCCGGGGGAGCACCCCGCAGCTCCGGCTTGACCGGCCGGGGCTGTCGATAGTAGAGACCAAGTCCGGCTCCCGGGCATCCGCCGTTGACCGGATTCTCTGGGCCCACGGCCATCGCCCGGCCACCATCTCGAAGTACGGCACCGGCTTGGCCGCCCTCCGCAGTGACCTGCCCGACAACAAATGGGCGCCGGTGCTTCGCCGGTACTTCCGCTAGCCGGCCCCGCACTCCTTGATCCTGTTCGACCCCACCGATTGTGAGTACCCCATGAAGAAATCTCCCCAGACCCCCTCTCCCCGGACCGCCCACCGGGTGCTGCCGTTCCTCGTCACCGCGGCACTGCTGACCGGCTGTACGGCCGTCACCGCGACCACGGACTCGACGGGAACCACGTCCGCCGGCACCGCCGCGGTCGCGATCGACGAGTCCACCACGGCCGCCGAAGTGCTGGCCGCCAACCAGGCGACCCACGCCGACGCCGACGACGACGAGTGGGACGCCGCCGACGTGGTGCAGATCACCCTGGCCGGCGACAGCGTGTCGGCAGAAGGCGGTGCCGTGACCGTCGCCGGCAGCACGGTCACCATCACCGCGGCCGGCACCTACGAACTGAGCGGCACCCTGGAGGACGGTCAGATCGTCGTCGCCTCCTCGGGCGAGGGCACCGTGCGCCTGATCCTCAACGGCGTCGAGGTCAGCAACTCCACCGGGGCAGCACTCGTGGTGACCGAGGCCGACGAAGCGATCATCGTTCTCTCCGACGGGTCTGCCAATACCCTGGCCGACACCGACTCCTACGCCGAGGACACCGACGCGAACGCGGCGCTCTACAGCGCGGCCGATCTCACGATCACGGGCAGTGGGTCGCTCGAGGTGACCGGCAACGGCAGCGACGGCATCACGAGCACGGATGGCCTGATCATCAGCTCGGGCACCGTCACTGTGACGGCGGTGGACGACGGCATCCGGGGCAAGGACTATCTGGTGGTTGACGGTGGCACCGTCAGGGTGACCGCCGGCGGCGATGGCCTCAAGTCCGACAATGACGAGGACGACAGCCGCGGCTACCTCGCTCTCATCGGCGGCGCCGTCGAGGTGATCGCCGGCGGCGACGGCCTGCAGGCGTTCACCGATGTGGTGTTCGCCGGGGCCACCGTCACGGTCGAATCCGGCGGCGGCCACACCACCGCGGTGTCGGAGGACGCGTCGGCGAAGGGCGTCAAGTCTGGGGTGGTCACTGTCGTCGACGGCGGCACCCTCACCGTCGACGCGGCGGACGACGCGCTGCACTCGGACGGCACCGTGCGGATCGCCTCCGGAACGGTGAGACTCGCGGCCGGTGACGACGGTGTGCACGCAGACACGGCGCTGGACGTCATCGGCGGTGACACCACCATCACGACCTCGGATGAGGGCCTGGAGAGCACCGCCATCAGCATCGGCGGCGGCACGGTCTCGATCACCGCCAGCGACGACGGCATCAACGCGTCCAGCGGCACCGAGACCGGTGCTGGGACCGGCACCGAGGCACAGGGCGGCGGCGGTGGCGGTATGGACGCCGACGGCGGGGAGACCATCACCATCACCGGCGGCACCACCACGATCGACGCCGGCGGAGACGGGTTCGACTCCAACGGGTCCGCGACCATGAGCGACGGCATCCTCGTCGTGAACGGGCCGACCGACAACGGCAACGGGGCACTCGACGTGAACGGTAGCTTCACCGTCACCGGCGGCACCCTGCTGGCCGCGGGCAGTGCAGGAATGGCGGTGTCGCCGGAAGCCGGGTCAGAGCAGACCTTCGTGGCCATCGCCCTCGACTCGACGCCGGCTGCCGGCACCGTCGTGCAGCTCGTGGACAGCGCCGGCGACGTGGTGATGGCCTACGAGTCGGCCAAGGACTTCCAGTCCGTGGTGTTCTCCTCCGACGAACTGGTCGCGGGCGAGACCTACAGCGTCCACGTGGGAGGCACGGCGTCCGGCGAAATCGCCCCGGGCGTTTATGCCGACGGTGATTACGCGTCGGCGACGAACACGACCACCGTCACGGCCGGCGAGGCCGCGACGGGCACCATGGGCGGCGGCGCTGCCGGCGGACCTCGCTGACCGAGACTCTCACCGCAGTGCGACGGCCGGCCCCGACGGGCCGGCCGTTTCGCGGTGCGGAGCCTCCCACAGCAGGTAGAGCAGCCACAGGGCGGCCGGGGATGACGCGGACCCGTGGCGGCGCTACCATCGCGGCATGATTCGCATCCTGCTGCGCGCGCTGGTCTTTCTGCTTTCGGCGGCCCTGGGCCTGTGGGTGGCGTCGCTGGTGCTGCCCGACCTCACCGTCACCCCGAGCGGATTCGTGACCGCGGTGGTCGTCTTCGCGGTGACCCAGAGCGTGCTCTCGCCATTCTTGGCCAAGGTCGTCGCGCGGGGAGCGCCGGCGTTCCTGGGCGGCATCGGCCTGCTGTCGACGTTCGTCGCGCTGTGGATCGCCTCGCTGTTCCCGGGCGGCCTCACCATCGAGGGCTGGCAGACCTGGATCCTGGCCGCGCTGGTGGTCTGGCTGATCACGGCCGTGGCGACTCTCCTGCTTCCGCTGGTGTTCCTGCGTGAGGCGAAGGACAAGCGAGGCACGACCGCGCGCCCGACGCCCTGACAGCATCCTGAAGCCGGCGCTCACCGCTTACGCGCGGCGCAGTCCCACCGCGGTCAGCGCCAGGCAGCCGGCGCACGCGGCGGCTAGCAGCGAGAGCATGGTCGGGTAGTTCGCGAACTCGGTCAGGCTGGCGAAGGCCACCGGGAGCAGGAAGCCCAGGTAGGTGAGGCTGTAGTAGACGCCGGTGATGCCGGCCAGGTCGGTGGCGGTGGAGATCCGCTGGATCTCGACGAGGCCGGCGACGACCGTGATGCCGTAGGCCGCGCCCAGCACGATGCCCGTGATCAGCGCCAGTAGCGGGGAGAGGGTGACTGCTGTTCCCACGGCACTGAGGATGCCCGTGAGCATGAGGCCCATGCCTACCAGGAGAGCCCGGCCGTTGGTGATCGAGTTGAGCCTGGAGACCTGAGGCTGCACCAGGGCTCCGGTGCCCAGGGTGACCACGGTCAGGAGGGTGGCGAAGGCCAGGTTGAGCTCGCCGAGCTGCGACTCCACGAGCTTGGGCATCATGGCGTAGGCGATGCCGGCGGCGCCGAACACCCACGGCGCCGTCGGCAGCACCACCCGCAGGAAGCGGCGGTGGCCGGCCAACGGCACCTGCAGGTCGAGCCACAGCGACCCGTGTGCCCGGCTGTGCGGCACGGTCTCCGGGGTGCGCAGCAGGCGGGGCAGGATCAGCAGGCTCAGCACGATGTGCACGACGTAGGGGAGCAACGTCGGCATCGGGCCCCACTGTGCCAGGAGGCCGGACACCCCGGCGCCCAGGCCGAAGCCGACGGTCAGGGTGAGCGCGGGACGCCGGGCGCCGGCGGTCGGTCGGGCCACGAGGTCGAACGGGGCGCTCGAGAGTTCCTTGATCCACGCGGTGCCGACCGACATCGCCACGCCCACGCTCAGGCCGGCGAGGAACCGGCCCAGGCAGATGACGACCTCGCTGGAGAACCCGAGCCCCAGCAGGATGCTCGCGGTGATGCCGGCGAGGACCCCGGCGACCATGAGGGGCTTGCGTCCGTGGCGGTCGGAGAGAGCCCCGGCCAGCAGGAGACCGGGAACCAGGCCGACGACGTAGAAGCCGAGGAACAGATCGGCGGTCACCGTGGAGTAGTTGCCGAGGGTCTCGTACATGTGCAGGAGCGGGGTGAAGTGGTTTCCGCCCCAGGCCATGACGAACAGGGCGGGTGCGGCGAGGTGCCACGGGGGAGTAGAGCGGGGAGTGCGGCGGCTGGTCATGGTTCTTTCTGGTTGCTAGAGCATCCGGGGCAGGCGGTGCCCGGATTCCAGGTGGGCCCGCAGCGCCTGGTCGTAGGCGACGGTGTCGCCTGCCCGTAGGTGCTCGGCCAGGAGGCGGTGTTCCGCGATGAGCCTGTCGATGCTGTCGGGGTCACGGGCGGCCACCCTGTGCACCAGGCGTTCGAGCCGGGGGCCGAGGCGGGCGTAGATCCCGTCGATGACACTGTTGTGGGTCTCGTCGACGATCCGCGCGTGGAAGCGGTGATCGGCGCGGGCGTAGGCCAGGAGGTCGCCGGCGGCGGCGGCATCCGTTTGTGTCTGGATCAGGGCAGTCAACTCGGCCTCGACGGCGTCGATCTGGCTGGGGCGCTCGCCGAGGACCTGCACGGCCTTGGTCTCGAGCAGGATGCGCACCTGCAGGAGCTCGGCGGTCTCGGTGTCGTCGGCCGCGGTGACGATGGCGCCCTTCTTGGGGAAGAGCCGCAGCAGGCCAGCCGACTCCAGTGCGAGAAAGGCCTCCCGGACCGGGGTGCGGCTGAGTCCGAGGGAGGCAGCGACATCACCCTCGGTGATCAGGGCGCTCGCCGCGAGCTCGCCGGAGATGATCGCCTCGGCCACGTGGGTGTACGCGCGGTCCACGGCCGAGGAGCCGGCCGGGTGGGAGCGTGCCGATAACTGCATTCCTTCATCGTACCGAAAAACCGGGCTGATAAATGCATCAATAACCTCAACAGGGTTCGGCGGCGGTTCGGCTGCGGCCCGTTTGACGGCGTCCCGGCCGCCCGCAGTAGAGTTCAGGCACTGTGAGTCGACGATGCCTCGCCCCGAAATGAGCGGAAGAGCACCAGATGACCGACCGAACCATTGTGATCACCGGCGCCAGCGACGGCATCGGTGCGGCAGCCGCCCGAGCCTTGGCAGCGACCGGTGAGCGCATCGTGATTGTCGGGCGCTCGCCGCAGAAGACCGAGGCCATCGCCGCCGAGCTCGGTGCAGACCACTTCATCGCCGACTTCGGCCGGCTCGCCGAGGTGCGCACCCTGGCCGCCGAACTCCTGCAGCGCTATCCGCGCATCGACGTGCTCGCCAACAACGCCGGCGGCATCATGGGCAACCGCGAGATCACCGTCGACGGCCACGAGAAGACCTTCCAGGTGAACCACCTGGCGCCGTTCCTGCTGACCACCCTGTTGATGGATCGCCTGCTCTCCAGCCGGGCGTCGGTGATCAACACGTCGAGCACCGCCAACCGGTTCGGTCGAATCGACCTCGACGACCTCGAGAACGACCGCAAGTACTCGCCCAACAACGCTTACGGCGATGCGAAGCTCGCCAACATCCTCTTCACCCGCGAACTGCACCGGCGCTACAATTCGCGCGGCCTGGTCACGGCGGCGTTCCACCCGGGTGTGGTCGCCACGAGCTTCTCCACCGACTCCACAAGCATCATGCGGCTGGTCTACCAGACCGCACTCAAGCGCATGCTCATCACGCCGGAGAAGGGCGCGGACACCCTGGTCTGGCTGGCGAGCACGGCCGCCGGCGTCGACTGGCAGTCGGGCGAGTACTACGAGAAGCGCAAGGTGCACTCCACGAACCATCAGGCGACGGATGCCGGCCTCGCGACGGCGCTCTGGGAACGCAGCATCGACATGGTCGCCACCGACCTGCTTCCACAGGGCAGCTGAGCCCGACCGATACCTGTTCGGCCTAGACGATCTTGGTCAGGGCCGTGAACGACATGGTCGAGGATTGCCCGTTCTGGCAGGTCTGGTAGAGCAGGTCGTAGCCCCGCGGGATGTCAGCGGTGCTGTCCCGGTCGGCGTTGAGCATGACCACGATGCCGTCCACCCGGTAGGTTCCGGCGTGCACCCCGGTGAGGGTGATCACGGTGCCGGCGTCGTCCGGAAAGTCCTTGCCGCCGCACGACCAGTGCTCGGCGATGGTGGGAACGTCCTGGTAGTGCGCGGTCACGTCCACGGAGCCGATGCACTGGTCGAGCTCCGGCGTCCAGCCCGTGGCGTGCACATTGTTGGTGTACCTCTCGCGCAGGATCCGCTCTTGCTCGGCCTGCCACTCGGCCATGGCGGCGTTGACGGCCGCCACCGGCACGGCGAGGTCCTCGGCGACGCCGTCGACGCCGTTTGCGGCACCGAAGTCGAACGCGGAGAGGGTGCGGGCGTCATCGCGCACCCCGACGCCCATCTCGAAGAGGGTGGTCGAGGCGGCCGACGACGCAGCGGTGCTCTCCGCCGTCGTGAGCTTCTGGGCGGCCGCGCTCAGGCGCGTGGTTGCGGTATCGATGGCGTCAGCCAGCTCGAGTCTGGGTTGCTCGGTGAAGACCTTGCCCTCGCTCGCGGCCAGGGTGGCGATGGCATCGTCGAGCGCGGTCTCGCCATCGGTGACGGTTCGCACGGCCGCGGCCTGATCGCTCTGGAAGGCGGCAGCGGCGGCATCGTATTCGCTCTGGGCCGTCGCCAGGGAAACCGCCCGTACGACCAGGACGACAGCCACAACCAGTACGAGGGTGATCGCGGCCACGATCATCCGGGCGCGGTGGCCCGTCGCCCAGCGCGCCGGTGGCAGGCGTGGGCGAGACGTGTGTCGAACATCCCCAGAAATCCGTGCCACCCCCCGCTGCGTAGACGTGCCGGTCATGTCGCCGGACCGTGACTTGAAATACTACAGACCCGGTGTTATGACCGGACCGATGATTCACATCGGTACCTCGGGCTGGAGCTACGACCACTGGGAGAACGTGCTCTATCCCATCGGCCTGCCCGCAGCGAAGCGGTTGGCGTACTACGTGGCGGCCTTCGACACTGTCGAACTCAATGCGAGCTTCTACCGGTGGCCCCGCGCGACGGTGTTCGCGGGCTGGCACCGACGGTTGCCCCCGGGCTTTCAGATGTCGGTGAAGGCTCCCCGGGGCCTGACCCACGCGAAAAAGCTCTATGCGCCGGAGGTCTGGGCAGAGCGGATCGGCGCGGGCTGGCACGAGCTGGGCGACCGGCGCGGCGTTCTCCTGGTGCAACTGGGCCCAGGCCAGACCCGCGACGACGCACGCCTGGACTACTTCCTCGGCTCCCTTCCGTGCTGGATCCCGGTGGCGGTGGAGTTCCGGCACGAGAGCTGGCTCGACGACGAGGTCTTCGCCCTGCTGGAGCGGCACGGAGCCGCCTATTGCGTGATGAGCGGGGCGGGGCTGCCCTGTGTGCTGCGCGCGACCGCGCCCTTCGTCTATCTCCGGCTGCACGGCCCTGCGCATGACTCCCTCTACGCGGGGTCGTATTCCGATGCCGACTTGCGGTGGTGGGCAGGCCGCATTCGCGAGTGGTCGGCCCAGGGCCGGGAGGTGTTCGCCTACTTCAACAACGATGGCGACGGCAACGCGGTGCGGAATGCCTGGGCGCTGCGCGCGGAACTCGGGGTGTGACGGAACACGGTTCCCCTGGTCACAATGCCCGCACAAGGCCCCTAGCGCCCGCGGCGAGGGTGAGATATGCAAAGCGGTATGGACGCCCAGAATTACCGGGCCGGCCTTGCCAAAGCGCGGGTCACGGTGAAATCACCTGCATAGAATTGTGGCCCCGGGCGCGGTCTGACGAGTGAGCGCGTCGATGAGGCACCGGTCGACGGTGCGATTCCAGCAGAGGTATTCATGACCGAGACCCACGTCGCGTCCACAGTTGTCACCGAGCTCTCCGCCGTGCTCTCCGCCGCGCAGATCGTGACGGGTCCCAGCACCGAGAGCAACCGTCGGGACCAGTCCGAAGGAACCTTCAGCGGTGAGCCGCTGGCCGTGGTCTTTCCGGCCAGCACCGAAGAGGTCGCCGCGGTCGTCACCATCGCAGCCGCCCACCGCATCCCGATTGTGCCGCAGGGAGCTCGCACCGGGCTGGCCGGCGGGGCGAACGCCATCGACGGCGCCATCGTGCTGAGCACCACCCGGCTCAAGAAGATCCTGGCCGTCGATGCCGCAAACCAGACCGCCACGGTGCAGGCCGGCGTGCGCACCATCGCGCTGGCCCGCGCGGCCGAGGCCGTTGACCTGTTCTACCCGCCGGATCCCGGCTCGTGGCGAGCCTCGACCATCGGCGGCAATGTGGCCACCAACGCCGGCGGGATGCTCTGTGTCAAGTACGGCGTCACCGGCAACTTCGTGCGCCAACTCACGGTGGTGCTCGCCGACGGGTCGATCGTGCGCACCGGGCAGCGCACCATCAAGGGCGTCGCCGGTTACAACCTCACCGCGTTGCTGGTGGGCTCAGAAGGAACCCTGGGCATCATCACCGAGATCACCGTGGGCTTGTTGCCCAAACCCGGGAGCCCCTCCGGCGTGGCGGCGACCTTCGCCAACACCGCGGATGCGCTGGCGGCCGCCAATACGATCGTTGCCGGGGACCGCCGGCCGAGCGTTGTCGAATTCCTCGACGGTGCCTGCATCGCCGCGATCAACGCGTTCGATCCGGCCTCCACTCTGCCGGCCGGGGCCGGCGCGCTGCTGCTTGTGCAGTCGGACCAGATCGGCCAGGCCCACGACGACGTCGAGGTCTACGCCGAGGTGCTGCGAACCGCCGGAGCCGGCGTGGTCACCATCGCACACGATGCCGAGTCGCTCGAGCGGCTGATGAGCGCGCGGCGTCTGCTGCACCCGGCCGTGCAGGCTGTGCGTGGCGGCTGCCTGAACGAGGACATCACGGTGCCACGCTCCCAGCTCGGCGCCCTGCTGCAGGGTCTGGCCGAGATCTCCCGGGAACTCGACGTGCCCATCAGCACCGGCGGCCACGTGGGCGACGGCAACCTGCACCCGGTGATCGGCTACGACCCCGAGGTGCCCGGTGAGATCGACAAGGCGCACGCGGCGTTCGCCAGGGTGATCGACCTGGCGATCTCACTCGACGGGTCGGCGTCGGGGGAGCACGGAATCGGTGTGCTCAAGCGGGCACACCTCGATGACGAGCTCGGCCCGGTGCTGCGCGACCTGCAGTTGCGGGTGAAGGCGGCCTTCGACCCGCACTCGATCCTCAACCCCGGCAAGAAGCTCTAGGGCGTCGGCCCGCGCGCGAGGTCCGAGTGCTGGTCGGGCGCGGGAGTGTTCTATCCCCGCTTGTCGTGCCTGTCGATTTCGTGGTGACCATGCCGAATTCGAACCCGCAACCCGTCCTCGACAACGTGCCCGTCCCGTCGGTCTACCCTGTCGAGACCCCGCGAGCCATCCTCTGCAGTGCGGAAATGTTTTCGATATCCGTTCCGGAACTTGCTGACATTTCCTCGCATATAGGTGCGATTCGTGAGAGAATGGGGGTATGGACGACGAGCTGGATAGTGGCTCCACCGCACCGACGGGAATGACTCCCACCGGTCCGAACCTGCACGACTGGAACACCGGCCTGTCCGGTCCGGATCCCTTCACCGGCCCGGATGCCGACAGTCTGAGCGGTACTTCCGACATGAAGGCCGCCGCTGCAGGTGGAGCTGCCGGCCGCACTCGAGGTCGGTCGAAGCCGCGGCCCGAGTGGCGGGATCCTGCCGAGTTGCTGGGGGTGCAGCGCGCGCATACCGGTGCGTTCGGTCAGAAGCTCCAGGCCCTGGATGATGCGGCGCGGACGGTGATGGCGGTGATGGACTCCATTGACGTGAACGCCCTGAGCGACCCGGAGGTGGTCGCGTTGACGCAGATGGTCGAGCGGACCGGCCGGCCGGTGGATGCCGCCCGGGTGGCCACCGCGACCGTGGTGGGTTACCGGTCCCGCAGTGGGCTGGGCGCGGAGTCGTTGGCCTGGCGGTTGGGGGCGTCGCACCAGAATGATCTGCTGATCGGGCTGACCGGCACGTCGGTGCCGGAGATGAAACGACGCGTGGCCCTGGGTGAGAAGGTCGCCCCGCGGATGTTGGGCGGCATGGTCCTCGAGCCCGGGTTCCCGTTCGTGGCCGCAGCCTTGGCGGCCGGGGAGATCGGTATTGATGCGGCGGAGAACATCGTGAAGGGTTTGGCCGACTACAAGGTGCACGGCCGCTTCGACGCGGACCAGTCGCTGGTGGACGGTGGTGAGGCCGAGCTGGTGGAGTCCGCGACCGGGTCCGTGTTCGGCCGCACCCCCGGCCCCGGCGACATCGCCACCGCCACCGATGCCGATGACGCCGACACCGGCGCCGGCGCCGGCGCCGGACAAGTCTGCACCGGACCGGTCCGGCGTCTGGGTGCGTCGGCGGGGTTCACGTTCCCGGCGGACCGGATCCGGGAGATGGCGGCGACGTGGCAGGCGGTGTTGAACCCCGACGGCGCCGCGCCGAGCGATGCGGTTTTCGAGGCCAAATCCACGTTCTCGTTCGGCAAACTCAGCCAAGGGTTGCACCCGCTGCGCGGCGGGGTGACGCCGGAGCTCAAGGGCATCATGCAGAACCTGTTCAACACGTTCCAGTCCGCGCGCAGCGCTCCCGCGTTCCCGTCCGCGGAGGAGCAGCAGCGTATCGAGGCCGGCGAACTGGTTCCCGGCGAGATCCTCGACGAACGCGACGGCGGCCAGAAACGAGCCGACATTCTCCGCGGCATCCTGGTCCAGGTCGCCCAAGACCCTCGCACCCCGACCATGGGCGGGATGCCGCCGACGGTGATGGTGCACGTGAACGCAACCGACCTGATCAACGGGGTCGGGGTCGGTTGGATCGACGGCGTCGAGGGGCCGATCTCGATGAAGACGATCAATCAGATGGTCGACAACGGCGGCTTCCGGCCGATCTTCTTCGGCGGCACCGGCACCGTCCTCGCCCTCGGCGACAAAGTCCGCTGCTTCACGCCGCTGCAACGCAGGGCGATCACCGCCCGAGACGGCGGCTGCATCATCCCCGGCTGCACCTGCCCACCGCAATGGACCGAAGTCCACCACGTGCAGCCGTGGCAAAACGGCGGCCCCACCAACGTGAGCAACGGGGTGCTGCTGTGTTGGTATCACCACCACAACATCGACACCTCGGGGTGGCACATCCGCATGGTCCTGGGCATGCCCGAAGTCAAAGCACCCCACTGGATCGACCCCACCGGAACCTGGCGAAAACCACCCCAACACCGCGCCCACGACCCCAAATACCGCCGGCAAGACGAGTAGCCGCGGCATGGTGGCGCCCGAGTCCGGATTCTGGGTCACCAGGCTCGACGGGCTCAACCGACGGTGATTTGTTGCTGGCCCTGCCATCGGGGCGGCCCGCGACGTACTATCGCCTTGGGCGTCAGCCGGCGCCCGGTTACGGCTACGGAGGTATGCAGTGGGCATCAATGACGACGACATCACCACATCCGGCGCGGATGCGAACGAAGGTACGGCCGATGGCGGCGCCAATCCGGCGGGCCACGACGGCGGTGCCGACGGAACCGCGGACGCCGGAGAGGGCACCGCGGACGGCGGCGCCAACCCGGCAGGCCACGACGGTGGCGCTGACGGCTCCGCCTCGAGCGAGGGCGTTGCAGACGGCGGCGCCAACCCCGAAGGTCACGACGGCGGCGCCGACGGAACCGCCTGATGACGAGCGAAGGGCGCGGGGCGAGCGATCGTCCCGCGCTCATGCGCTTGCTCGAGGTCACGCCGGAGGCCTTCGCCACGGACTACTGGGACCGTCAGCCGCTCTTCACCCGCGCGGCCGCCCTGCGGGGCAGGTTCGATGACCTCTTCACCGCAGACGCCGTCGACGAGCTGGTCACCCACCGTGGTCTGCGCACCCCGTTTGTGCGCATGGCGCGGCAGGGCACCGTGCTCGACCCCGGCCGGTACACCGCACCGGGCGGCCTGGGCGCTGAGATCGCCGACCAGGTGAGCGCCGACAAGGTGCTCGACGAGTTCACCGACGGAGCCACCCTGGTGCTCCAGGGGCTGCATCGCACCTGGCCGCCGCTGGCCGAATTCACCCGGCAGCTCACGAGAGACCTCGGGCACCCCGTCCAGGTGAACGCCTACGTCACCCCGGCCGCGGAGCGCGGCTTTGACCCGCACTACGACGTGCACGATGTGTTTGTGCTCCAGATTGCGGGGGAGAAGCGCTGGCGCATCCATCCTCCGGTGCACCCGCGCCCACTCCGCGACCAGCCGTGGACCGACCATCGCCGTGCGGTGGAGCGACGGGCCGAGGACGAGCCGGCCATCGACGAGGTCTTCAGGCCGAACGACGTGCTCTACCTGCCCCGAGGGTGGATCCACTCGGCGACGGCGCTGGGCGGCACCTCGATCCACCTCACCATCGGCGTCGCCGCCCTCACCCGCCACGATGTGCTGCGCGAGGCCGTCGCGCACGCTGCGGCCGCCGAGAGCCTGCGCGCCGCCCTTCCCCTGGGTGTCGACCTCACGGATGCGGCGACCGTCGGCGCCCTGCTGGCCGACACCGTCGACGACTTCAGCCGGTTCACGGGCGCGGATGCGGCCCCGGCCGAGGCGGTGTCCCGGCGACTGGCCGGGCGCCTGCGGGCGTCCACCCGGGCCGAGCCGATCGCCCCCTTGGCGACCACGGCGGCCGCCACCGCACTGCACGAGGCCACCACCGTGAGCCTGCGGCGGGGACTCGGCGCCCGGTTCCGGGCGGGCCCGAACCCCGGTGACGTCTCTCTCGTGCTGCCGGACAAGACCGTGACGCTCCCGGCGGAGGCCGCCGACGCCCTGGCCCAGATCCTCACCGGACACCCCCTGCAGGCCGGCGGCCTGGCCGGACTGGATGCGGCGTCCTCCCTCGTGGTGGCCCGGCGCCTGGTGCGCGAGGGTGTCCTGGTGGTGCGATGAGCCTCCCCTCCGCCCCGGGCTGGCTGCCGTGCAGCGATCGGTCGCTGGAGCGCGGCGATCCGCTCCCGGGTACGGCCGGCTATGGCGAACGCTGGTTCCTCGTCGAGATCGACGGGGCCTGGGGCGCGCACGCGTTCCTGCAGTCGCCGCTGGACCCCGCACTCGCCCGGGCTCTGGTGACCCGCATCGAATCCGCGGGCATCCGCCCGCTCGCCATTCGTCGAACCGGCCGCACCGCGCACCAGCGCCGCGCCCAGACCGAATGGCGGTGGGCGGCCGTTGACGCCAGGGTCGGACACGAACGGGTGCACTGGGGGGTGGTGACCGATCCCGCCGATCTGTTGCAGGTGCCGTTGGACGGTGCGACCGGCGCGCCGTCGACCGAGCCGCTCATCTGCGTGTGCACCCATGCCCGGCACGACCAGTGCTGCGCCGTGAAGGGGCGGCCGGTGGTCACCGCCCTCGCCCAGGCCTACCCGGCCGCCACCTGGGAATGCTCGCACCTGGGCGGAGACAGGTTCGCGGCCACCCTGATCCTGTTCCCGCACGGGTTGCACTACGGCCGGGTGACCGCCGCCGAAGCCGCGGACCTCGTCGACGCCTACCTCGACGGTCGTATCGAACCGCGCTGGTTCCGGGGCCGCAGCTCGCTGCCCAATGTGGTGCAAGCGGCTGCCGCGTTCGCGCGGGCGAACCGGGGTGACGACCGCATCGACGCCTTCGACTACAGCTCCTGGACGGAATCGGGGGGAGTGCACACCGTGAGCTTCATCCACGGCGATGAACGGCTCGCGGTGAAGCTCACCGAGAGCCTGTCGGCGCCGCTGCTCAGCACCTGTGCGGCCAGCACTGCCCGGCCGGTGCGGGAGTTCGAACTGCGCTCGATAACCCCGGGCTGACACCCCCCAACTGGAGGTGAATACGGGACCAAGGTCCCGGTTTCGGGCCCCACTCGGAGGGTAGTGTTCCCAGTAGAGGGCGAATCACCGGCACCGTGGCACTAGCTGGTACCTCGTGGTCCTGCTCTCATGGCCCGCACGGTGGGATAAACACCCAGTCAGCGGGAAAGCCTCGATCCTACAAGGAGAGCACACCATATGACCGTCACAGATGGCATCCGAAGCGACCAGCAGGGTCTTGCAGAAACCGGCGCCGCCGAATTCGTCAGCGGCCCGTGGCAGGACTCGATCAACCTGCGCGACTTCATCCAGCGCAACTACACGCCGTACCTCGGCGACGCGAGCTTCCTCGCCGGCGCCACCGAGCGCACCACCGGCATCTGGGCAAAACTGTCCGCGATGTTCCCGGTCGAGCGCGAAAAGGGTGTCTACGACATCGACGCGACGACCCCGTCGTCCATCACCGCGCACAAGCCCGGCTACATCGACGAGGCCAACGAGGTCATCGTCGGACTCCAGACGGATGCGCCGCTCAAGCGTGCGATCATGCCGTTCGGCGGCTGGCGCATGGTCGCCACCTCCCTCGAGACCTATGGCTACCCCGTGTCGCCCGAGCTCGAGACGATCTTCACCGACTACCGCAAGACGCACAACACCGCGGTCTTCGACGTCTACCCTCCCGGTGTGCGTCGTGCGCGCAGCAGCCACCTGATCACGGGACTCCCGGATGCCTACGGCCGCGGCCGCATCATCGGTGACTACCGCCGTGTCGCCCTCTACGGTGTCGACGCGCTGATCGCCGGCAAGAAGAACGACCGCGCCGAGCTGGACATGGAGCCCTCGACCGAGGACATCATCCGTGCCCGCGAGGAGAACTCGGAGCAGATCCGGGCCCTCAAGGAACTCGTGCAGATGGCAGCCAGCTACGGCTCCGACATCTCCAAGCCCGCCACCACCGCCAAGGAAGCCGTTCAGTGGCTGTACTTCGCGTACCTCGGTGCGGTCAAGGAGCAGAACGGTGCGGCAATGTCGTTCGGCCGCAACGCGGCCTTCCTCGACGCCTACATCGAGCGCGACCTCAAGGCCGGCACCCTGACCGAATCCGGCGCCCAGGAGCTCATCGACGACCTCGTCATCAAGCTGCGCATCGTCCGGTTCCTCCGCACCCCCGAGTACGACGACATCTTCGCCGGCGACCCCACCTGGGTCACCGAGTCGCTCGCCGGCATCGGTGAAGACGGTCGCCCGCTCGTCACCAAGACCGCGTTCCGCTTCCTGCAGACCCTGTACAACGTGGGCCCCGCACCCGAGCCGAACCTGACCGTGCTGTGGAGCGACAAGCTGCCCGAGGGCTTCAAGCGCTTCTGCGCCCAGGTCTCGATCGACACGTCGGCCATCCAGTACGAGTCCGACGACCTCATCCGCAACGAGATGGGTGACGACGCCGCGATCGCATGCTGCGTCTCGCCGATGCGCGTCGGCAAGCAGATGCAGTTCTTCGGAGCCCGCGTCAACGCTGTCAAGGCGCTGCTGTACTCGATCAACGGCGGCCGCGACGAGGTGTCCGGCAAGCAGATCGCACCGGCCACCGCAGCGAACACCGACGAGGTCCTCGACTACGACACCGTCTTCCCGGCCTACCTCGAGACCCTCGAATGGCTCGCCGAGACCTACGTCACCGCGCTGAACTGCATCCACTACATGCACGACAAGTACGCGTACGAGCGCCTCGAGATGGCCCTGCACGACCAGAAGATCATCCGCACCCTGGCCTGCGGCATCGCCGGCCTGAGCGTGGTTGCTGACTCGCTGTCCGCTATCAAGTACGCCACGGTCCGTCCGGTGCGCGACGAGACCGGTCTGGTTGTCGATTACACCGTCGAGGGCGAGTTCCCCGCCTTCGGTAACGACGACGACAGGGTCGACGCCATCGCGATCGACGTCATGGAACGCTTCATGACGATGATCCGCAAGCACCCGACCTACCGCGACGCCATCCACACCCAGTCGATCCTGACAATCACGTCCAACGTGGTCTACGGCAAGGCCACCGGCAACACGCCGGACGGCCGTCGCAAGGGTGAGCCGTTCGCACCGGGTGCAAACCCGATGAACGGCCGCGACACCCACGGCATGCTCGCGTCGGCACTCAGCGTCGCCAAGCTCCCGTACAGTGAAGCGCAGGACGGCATCTCGCTGACCAACACCGTCGTTCCCAGTGGCCTCGGTCACACCAAGGACGAGCAGGTCACCAGCCTGGTCGGACTGCTCGACGCGTTCACCTCGGCCAGCGGATACCACCTCAACGTCAACGTGCTCAACAAAGAGACTCTCGAAGACGCCATGGAGCACCCGGAAAACTACCCGCAGCTGACGATTCGCGTCTCCGGCTACGCGGTGAACTTCGTCCGGCTCACCCGCGAGCAGCAGATGGATGTCATCAGCCGCACGTTCCACTCGCACTAAGAGAACACCCTTACAGATGACCGGCAACGCTAGGTAGGACGAGACCATGACCGCAATCAACCTCGGTTTCCCTAGCGTTGCCTGTCCTGTAGTCGTCGAGCACGTCGACCTTTCGGTCGACGTGGCCGACGAGATCAGTGCCCTGAACGACGTCGACCGCAAGGCCGAACTGCACACCCTCGAAATGAAGGCAATCCGCGAGGGCACCGTCGCCAGCGTGCACTCCTGGGAGCTCGTGACGGCCGTTGACGGCCCCGGCACCCGCATGACCCTGTTCCTCTCCGGCTGCCTGCTGCGCTGCCAGTACTGCCACAACCCGGACACCTGGAAGATGCGCGACGGCCTGGTCACGCCCATCGACGACCTGGTCGCCCGCATGACCCGCTACCTGGGCGTCTTCAAGGCCACCAACGGTGGCCTCACCATCTCCGGCGGCGAACCGCTGATGCAGCCCGCTTTCGTCAAGCGGATGTTCAAGGAGGCGCACGCCCTGGGCGTGCACACCACCCTGGACACCTCCGGCTACCTCGGCAAGAGCGCCTCCGACGAACTTCTCGACAATGTCGACCTGGTTCTGCTCGACGTCAAGTCGGGCCTGCCGGACACCTACAAGAAGGTCACCGGCCGCGAACTTGCACCGACGATCGCCTTCGGCGACAGGCTCGCCGAGCGCAACATCCCGGTCTGGGTGCGCTTCGTGCTGGTGCCCGGGCTCACCGACGCCGTCGACAACGTCGAAGCCGTCGTCGACATCGTCGCGAGCTGGCCCAACGTTCAGCGCGTCGAGGTCCTGCCCTTCCACCAGATGGGCGAGGACAAGTGGGACCGCCTGAGCATCCCGTACCCGCTGCACGGCGTGCACCCGCCGGAGAACGACGTGCTCACCCGGGTGCGCGGCCAGTTCGAGGCACGGGGACTGACGGTCTTCTAGGAGTCGAGAAATCTGACACACCGACGAATATCGGCCTTACGCATATAAACGTGTGAGGCCTTTTTTCGTTCTGATCAGCACCTTAAGTGTTACGAATTTGAAGCCAGGGACTTTGTACCCTGACTGGGAAAACCGGATGCTGCCAGACTGTGAGCATCTTCAGAATCGCAACGAAAGGCAACATCGTGTCAACAGCAACCGTTCCGGCCACCACCCTGGGAGCCACCAAGGTCAAGGTCCTCAAGCTCATCGGCTGGGCCGGAATTCTTGGCGCCGTCGTCATGATCATCGGTGGAGGTGTGGTCTGGGGCGTTGTCAGCTCGCAGCTCTCCGCCGAGAAGATCACCGTCTCCGAAGACGCCGCGTTCCTCGCCGGCGCCCCGGTCGTCGGACCGTTCTCCGCATTCGCCCAGGCCGACATCATCAACCACCACGCGCTGGACATGGCCGAGGGCAAGACCTACGCCGAACTCGACAAGGAAGACCCGCTGCGTGCGACGGTCATGAACGCGTCGTTCCTGCGCACCTCGCTCTTCACCTCCGTGGTGTCGTTCGGTGTCTCGGCCTTCGCCATCGGCATGGGCGTCCTGTCCGGCCTGTTCGGTTGGGCCATCCTTACCCTCGCTCCGGCCTGGCCCAAGAAGACCACGGCCACGGGCGTTCGCGCGTAGTCGTACCCGCTTCACGAACGACCCGGCAGCTTTCGCTGCCGGGTCGTTTCGGGTTTAAGGGGGTTGGCTCGCTCTGGAGCTCAGTACTCGGTCGCGCCCTCGGTGTCTTCGCCCCAACTCACGATGCGCGGCGGCAACGGGTACTCGTGGGTGCCGCTGGCGGCCAACACCTCAACACTCACCACGCGGGGAGCCGTGGTGCCGGCCCGGCTCACAAACCAACCGCCGACGAGCACCACATCGCTCACCGTCGACGCGACAGCCACCCCGGTGACGGTGAACGGCCCGTAGGCCGGGTCGACGAAGAGCACCGAGATCAGGTCGCCGTGTGCCACGGCGGGTGCTGTGAGGTCCTGTTCGATGCCCGGCGCCTCATCCGCCGTCTCACCGTCGCTCGGCTCAAGGGTGCGCAGTGCCTGCAGGGACTTGTGCGGCTTGAGATTCTGCTCGATGGAGCGGCCGCCGACGGTGAGTGTCTTGACCGACGCGGAGATGAATGCGGTGCCGTCGATCGTGAAGGCGCCGTAGCGCTTGGTCAGGAACATGGCGGACACGCCGGTTCCGGATTCGAGGGCGATGATCGCATCCGTGAGCACCTTGACGTTGCGCCTGCTGGGCACATTGGGCATTGCCGGTCCGGCCATCTTTCCTCCAGAGAACGTGACACGCAACTCTAACGCCGCCCGAAACCCGCGCCGTCCGTCCAGCGGCGCACTGCCCCTGTTCGAGGGGTTCGGCAAGCCCCTAGCGAAGCGTTCCCGAGCGGCATTGAGTGGATGACTACTGGCGCGATTGGGCGTGCCTGGTGTGTGGAGGGGCGGACGGCGGAACCATGGTGAGCACAGAATGGTGAGCAACGGCACAAACGGGATGAACGGAACCGGAGTCACCCCACCGCGATCCTTCGGCGGTGTGGTCGGCGGCCTGATCGGTCTGGCCGCGACGAGCGCCATTGCCGGGCTGTTGGTCACTGTGAGCCTGACACCGGTCGTTGCGCTCACCGGCGTGGCGGCGACCAGCACGATCAACGTCTTCGAGACCCTGCCGAACTACCTCGAGATCGAGCCGCTCGCCCAACGCAGCAACGTCTATGCCACCGGCCCGGACGGAACGTCGATCCTGCTCGCGACCCTGTACGACCAAAACCGGGTCGAGGTCGGCTGGGACGACATCGGCCAGAACGTGAAGGACGCCGCGATCGCCGGGGAAGACCCGCGCTTCTACGACCACGGCGGCGTCGACCTGCAGGGAACCATGCGCGGCGCGTTGACGACGGCGTTCCGGGGAAGCGTGCAGGGCGGATCGTCGATCACCCAGCAGTACGTCAAGAACGTGCTCGTGCAGAAGTGCGAGATGCTCCCCACCGAGGAGGAGATCTCGGACTGCTACGCGGCGGCCACGGTGACGACGGCATCGCGCAAGCTCAAGGAGATGCGACTGGCGATCGGCGTGGAAAAGAAATACGCAAAAAACGACATCCTGCGCCAGTACCTCAATATCGCCGGCTTCGGCGGCCGCGTGTACGGCATCGAGGCCGCGGCCGCCTATTACTACGGGAGCACGGCGGCCGATCTCACGGTGGCGCAGGCGGCCAGCCTCGTGGCCATCGTCAACAATCCCGGCAAGTTCAGGCTCGACCGGCCGGCGAGCGAGACCAATGGCGTGGCCAATGGCTACCTGGACAACCGGCAGCGCCGCGACTACATCCTCGGGGAGATGCTCAGATACGGCAAGATCACCCAGGTCGAGTTCGATGAGGCCATGGCGGCCCCCATCGAACCGACCATCCATGAGCCCAGCACCGGATGCCAGACCGCCGGGGCAAACGCGTACTTCTGCGACTACGTGATCCATGTCCTGGCGAACGACCCGGTCTTCGGCGACGACGAGGATGCGCGGATCAAGAACATCCGCCGGGGCGGCTTCGACGTGTACACCACCCTCGACCTCGACCTTCAGAACGCCGCAGTCGCGACGATGAACGAGAACGTGCCGAAGACCCGCGCGGGCTGGGACGTGGGCGGTGTCATCTCGAGCGTCGAGGTCGGCACCGGCCGAGTGCTCGCCATGACGCAGAACAAGGACTACAGCCAGGACCCCGAGGTGCAGGCCACCGGGAGCAACTGGAGCAGCGTGAACTACAACACCGACTTCGTCGCCGGGGGATCCCGCGGGTTCCAGCCCGGCTCCACCTACAAGGTCTTCACCCTCGCGGACTGGCTGAACACCGGCCATTCCCTGGACGAGCGCGTCGACTCCGCGCCCAGATCACAATGGGGAACCTTCAACGACAGTTGTTTCGGCCCACAGAACTACGATTCGGAGGGCTGGAGCCCCAAGAACGACGCCAACGAATCCGGTCGCAACTACAGCGCGCTGGAGGCCACCATCGGGTCGATCAACACGGGGTTCATCGCCATGGCCAAGCGGCTCGACCTCTGCGGGATCCGGAAGATGGCCGAGGCCTTCGGAGTGCACCGCGCCGACGGCGAACCGCTGAGCCAGAGCGCGGCATCCGTGATCGGCACGAACGAGATCGCCCCGTTGAGCATGGCCGTCGCCTTCGCCGGCATCGCCAACAACGGGACAACCTGCAGCTCGATCGTGATCGACCGGATGATCGGCGCCGACGGCACCGAGGTGCCCATCCCCGTCTCGCGGTGCGAGGACTCAGTGCTGCCGGAAACCCAACGTCAGATGGTGGCCGCTCTCAGTCAGGTGATGTCGAGGGGAACCGCCGTGCAGTCGAACACCGGCACGGTGCCGTGGGTGCCGATGTTCGGCAAAACCGGAACCACCGACAACGCCAAGGACACCTGGATGAGCGGAGCGAGCAGCAAGGTGGCGACCGTCGTCGGCGTCGTGACCGTCACGGGGAACGCCAATCAGCGCGCAATCAACTTCGAGAGCGGGCCCGCCGCCACCGCGCGGCACCGGATGTGGCCGGCCGTGATGTCGGTGGCGAACGCGAAGTACGGTGGAGATCCGTTCCCCGGGGTGTTCGTCACTCCACCGGCGGTCGCGGAGGAGGAAGACGTGGGTGTGGACGTCGACGAAGACGTCGATGCAGACCAGGATCTCGGGGGCGACGACACCGAGCAGAACGATCCGGCACCTGACGTTCCAGAGGGGACCGACTAGAGATCACGCGCTCTGCGTCGACCACAGGTCGAATTCAGTCGTACCGGAGCCGGCCGCCCGCCGCATCGGCTGCCGGGCCACCGCGGCCGCCGTTGCCTCGGCGACGGACGGTTCGGCGTCCAGCGCCGCCGCCCTGGCCGCCTTGAGAGCCTTGGCCTGTGCCCTGGCCCGGTCCCTGGCCACCGTGACGAGGTCCCACATGCCCTCACCCGTCACCGAGACCCCGCGGGCACCCGAGCGCCGGGTGCGGCCACGCACCAGCATCAGTTCGGTCTGGAAGACGCCGCCGCCGATGCGTTCCTGGGCGTCGTGGAAGAACACCACGTTGGCCACCGGACCGGTGCCGTCGTCGAGGCTGACGAACACCACCCGGCGCCCGTCACGCATCGGCGGGGTGTTCGTGGCCCGGCGCACGCCGGCCAGGAGCACATCGGTGCCGCCGGGCAGGGTGGCCAGCTGGGCGGCCGGGGTGACGCCGAGTTCGGCGAACAGCGGGTAGTACTTGCGCATCCGGTGGCCGGCGACGGCCAGACCGGTGTCGAGCAGCTCGAGGTCGGACTGGGTGCGCCCGCGCAGCTGCAGCGAGGTGACGGTGTCGAAGCGCGCACCCTCGTAGTCGAGCACCGGCAACGGAACCTCGAAGGCGAGCTGGTCATCGGCGATGGTGATGGCCGTGCCCCGCAGCGACTGGATGTGCGCGAGCAGCTCGTGCCGGCGGGTGCGATCGTGATCGATGAAGCTGTCCAGCGCGCCGACGCGGGCGAGGGCCTCGAAGGTACGCCGACGCGGGTGCACCCGGTCCCGAAAGTCCTGCAGCGACGTGAACGGCTGGTGCCGCACGATGCGGGCGCGCTCGGCGTCGCTCGATCCGGAGAGCTCCGGCAGCGGCATCCGGATGCCCTGGCCCTCACCGACGGACTCCACCCTGTAGTCGAGGGCGCTGTGCTGCACGTCGAGGCCCAGAACCGGCACGCCGAGCACCCGGGCTTCGGCCACGAGCAGGTCTTTGGGCCACATGCCCGGATCGTGCGTGAGTAGTCCGGCCAGGAACGCCGCCGGGTGGTGGGTCTTCAACCAGGCGGACTGGTAGGTGGGCAGGGCGAACGCCGCCCCGTGCGCCTTGGCGAAGCCGAAGCTGCCGAACCCGGCCAGCACGGTCCAGACCCTGTCGATGGTGCCGGCATCGAAGCCACGGCCGAGGGCGTTCTCGCGCACGTACGCCTCGATCACGCTCAGCTGCTCCGGCCGGCCCAAGTGCCGGCGCAGCACGTCGGCGTGACCGAGCCCGCAGCCGGTGAGCTCGTCGAAGAGGCGCATCACCTGTTCGTGGAAGATGACGACGCCATTGGTCTCGCGCAGGATCGGTTCGAATCGAGGATGGATGTAGTCGGGCGCGACCTCACCGTGCCGAGCCTCGAGGTAGCGCAGCGGCATGTTGTTCTTCATCGGCCCGGGGCGGAACAGCGAGATCTCCACGGTGAGGTCGTTGAACACCTCCGGCTGCAGCTTGCCCACCAGCTCCATCTGGCCGGGGGACTCGATCTGGAAGATGCCTAAGGTGCGGGTGGAGCGGATGAGCTCGAAGGTGGCCGGGTCATCCAACGGCACCCGGTCCAGGTCGATGTGTTCGCCGGTGAGCCGGTGGTGTTCCTCCACGGCGTGCGCCATGGCCGACTGCATGCGCACACCGAGGATATCGAGCTTGATCAGGCCCATCGGGTCCATGTCGTGCTTGTCGAATTGGGACATCGGCAGGCCCATCCCCGAGGCCTGCACCGGGGTGCGATCCAGCAACGAGGCATCGGAGAGGATGACGCCGCAGGGGTGCACCGAGATGTGCCTGGGCAACCTGTCGAGCCTGGCGGTGAGGTCCACGAGCAGGTCGAGCTGCGAGGACTCCCGCACCTCGGCGGCCAGCTCCTCCAGCTCCGGCTTCTCGGCCAGGGCCGCACGAAAGTCGCGGGCGTTGAACCGCCACATCTGCTTGGCGATCGTGGCGACCTGGGCGTCCGGCATGCCCAGGGCGAGGCCCGCGTCCCGCACGGCGCCCCGACCCCGGTAGGCGTTGGTCATCGACATCAGCGAGACCCGGCTGGCGCCGAACGTCTCGAAGACCTTCCGATAGATGTCGTGTCGCCTGGCCGACTCCACATCGAGGTCGATGTCCGGCAGCGTCTGCCGTTCGGGGGAGAGGAAGCGTTCCCAGAGCAGGCCGTTGCCGATCGGTTCCACCGACGAGGTGTGCAGGGCGTAGTTGAGCACCGAACCGACCCCGGAGCCGCGGGCCTGGATGCGGATGCCCATGTCACGCACGAGGTCGGCGACGGTGGCCACGGTGAGGAAGTAGCTGGCGAAGCCGAGCGATTCAACCGTCGACATCTCGTGGGCGAGCCTGTCGTGGGCCGCCGTGAGCCCGCGGCGCCCGGCGTCGGCGTAGCGCTCGTCGATGCCGTGACGGGCGCGGGCCCACAGCTCGGCGAGCGGGTCGCGGGTGACCCCGATCACGCTCGCCTCCGGCATCCGCGGCCGGCCGAGCCCGATGTCACCGACAGGGTCGAGCGCACAGCGTTCCGCGAGGTCGTGGGTGTCGCGCAGCAGCCGGGCCAGCGCTCCGTCGCTGTGCTGCCCGGCGTCGACCACCATGCGGGCCACCTGCCGCATGGCGGCCGCCGGCTTCAACCAAGCTTGGCCGTTGACCTGCAGGGGACGGGCCTCGGTTTGAATGTTCGGCGGCTGGGCCTGTGCTGGCTGGGCGAGCTGCGCGAGCGGCATGAGGTGCCTGGCCGCATCGGCGAGGTCGGCGGTCACCGCCTCCTCGGCGGTGCCATAGCGCACCGCGTTGCTGAGTACGGCGGGCAGCCGGGCGTACTCGGCGAGGGCGAGCATGCGCGTGGCCGGGGCGACGCTGCCCGGCATACCCGGTTCGGTGAGATGGCAGACGACCTCGAGAGCGAGCGACTGGGGCGGCATGATCCGTTGCCACTCGGCGAGGGTCGCGCGGGCCAGCGGGTTGTCCCGGCGCTCAATCGCGTGGCCGACATCGGAGGCCGGGCCGAGCAGCACCGTCAACGAGTTCAGGCCGGCCAGCTCGGCGAGGCGGCTGCGTGGGATGCTCGGCGGGTGGCCGGGCACGCGCACCGTGGTCTCGTGGGCGCTGGAGACGGCCCGGCAGAGCGCCGCGTAGCCGCGGCCGGCACCGCCCTCACCAGCACTGCCGCCGTTCGCCAGCACCACCACCCGGCCGAGAGGTGCGAGGGTGTCGTCGTCGTGCACCTCGAGATCGGCGCCGAGCCCCGGGCGAATGCCGGCAGCCACACAGGCACGCACGTGCTTGACGGCCCCGTACAGTCCGTTCCGATCGGTGACAGCCAGGAAGGTCGCCCCGTCGGCGGCCGCCTGCCCGGCGAGGGCCTCCGGCAGGGTCACGCCATAGTGGGTCGAGTAGGCGCTGGCGACGTGCAGGTGCGGAAAACTCATCGCGGCGTCACCCCCAGTCGAGCGCGAGCACCCAGGTGCCGTCGGCGTCGTGGCGCAGGT
Organism: Cryobacterium sp. TMB1-7; assembly: GCF_004402435.1. Taxonomy (NCBI): domain Bacteria; kingdom Bacillati; phylum Actinomycetota; class Actinomycetes; order Micrococcales; family Microbacteriaceae; genus Cryobacterium; species Cryobacterium sp. TMB1-7. Next base: position 160,089 of record NZ_SOFZ01000022.1, on the reverse strand, counting down.
CGTACCGGTGCTGGTCCTCGCCGCCCTTGGCGGCATCCAGCCGCCACAGTTCGGTGTCGATGCGGGTGGGCGTACCGCTGTGCTCCCACCATCGGGTGCGCGTGAAGACGGCCTGGGGTTGCCCGATGACAGTGTGTTCGAATCGGTCCCACACGAAGGCCCGGGGGTCGCCGTCGGCGGAAAGCTCGACCTGCACTGCTTTGTCTATGATCACGGCTGTGTCTTCGAACTGAGGGGCGTCGACAATCTGGGTCATGGGCCCACCTTCCGCGTTACTTCGAACAAATGTTCGATATTCGAAAGTGTACGTCACGCCTCCGACAGACGCCAGCGGATGGAGCGCGCGGTCGGTGGGTGGTTCGCGGGGGTAGCCCACGGACCGGCGCGGGCGCACTCTGGTGTTCCATGTCGACGAATCCGGAATTCACGCAGATCAATCCGCTCTTCGCCCGGCCCGGTGAAGATTCCCGCGCCCCCCGCCACACGTTGGCGGCCGGCCCGATGGGGCCGGAAACGGCCTACCAGATCATTCACGACGAGATCATGCTCGACGGTAATTCCCGGCTCAACCTGGCGACCTTCGTGGGCACCTGGATGGACGACTACGCCCGCAGGCTCTACGCCGAGTCCTTCGACAAGAACATGATCGACAAGGACGAGTACCCGCAGACCGCGGCCATCGAGGACTACTGCTGGCACATCATCGCCGACCTCTGGCACGCGCCGGAACCGCGGGCGACCATCGGCACATCGACCATCGGGTCGTCCGAAGCCTGCATGCTCGGCGGACTGGCCTTCAAGCGTCGCTGGCAGCAGTCCCGTCGCGCGGCCGGGCTGCCCACCGACAAGCCCAATCTGGTGATGAGCAGCGCCGTGCAGGTCTGCCGGGAGAAGTTCTGCAACTACTGGGAGGTCGAGGCGCGTCTGGTGCCGGTGACCGACGAACATCCGTGCCTGGACGGGCACGACCTGGCCGCCCACGTCGACGAGAACACCATCGGTGTCGTTGCCATCATGGGCGTCACCTACACGGGGATCTACGAGCCGGTACAGGAGATTGCCGCCGCACTCGACGCCATCCAGGCCGCGACCGGGTTGGATGTTCCGATCCACGTCGACGCGGCGTCGGGCGGCATGGTCGCGCCGTTCCTGCAGCCCGAGCTGATCTGGGACTTCACATTGGAGCGGGTGCATTCGATCAGCACCTCGGCGCACAAATACGGCCTGGTCTACCCGGGGCTGGGCTGGGTGGTCTGGCGCAGCCGCGAGCTGATGCCAGAGGAGCTGGTCTTCAACGTGAGTTATCTCGGCGGAGACATGCCGACGCTGGCCCTGAACTTCTCCAGGCCCGGCGCCCAGGTGCTTCTGCAGTACTTCCTATTCCTCAGGCTCGGCTTCGAGGGCTATCGGCTCGTGCAGCAGACCTCGCAGAATGTCGCGCTGTTCCTGTCCAGCGCCATCGCGGAAAACGGCGCCTTCACCCTCATCAGCGATGGATCCGACATCCCGGTGTTCGCCTGGAGTCTCAAGGCCGGGCACACCGACAAGTGGAACCTGTTGACCGCGATCACCGAGGAGACCGCATACCTCGACAGGCTGGAGGGTGCGATGCCGGCGGAGAAACACCACCCGGGCTTCACCCACTGAGCGCCCGAACTGAGCGCCCGAACTGAGTGCCCGGTCTGAGTGCCCGGTCTGAGTGCTCGATTGAAATGACCGGCAATCCTCCCTATTCCGAGCCGGCCGAGCGTAGCATTTGCTTGGGGCGCATCGACATAGACGCCCGCGTTAGAAGGTACTCATGACACTCAAAGTGGAGTCTCAAGAATCGGTGGAGGTTCGGCCGGCGGAGTCTCCAAAAGCAGAGTCGTTGACAACGGAGTCTTTGAAGACAGAGCCGCGGAAAACGGAGTCGCTCCGAACGGAAACTCGGAAATCGGAATCCCGGGAAACGGAGCCTCCCGCGACGCGGTCTCACGACATGAGGCCCCAGACGATGGAGGACCAGGCCGCGGAGGTCGTGAAGGCCCCGAGCCCGGTTGCGCTGGTCACCGGAGCCGGCTCGGCGATGGGACGGGCGGTCGTCCGCAAACTCCTGGAGAACGGCTATGCGGTCGCCGGCATCGACGCCAAACCCACCGACCTCGCCGGCGAACAGCACTTGGTGCTCGTCGGCGACATGAGCACCGAGCACGGCTCCAGGCTGGCGGTCTCGCAAGCCATCGACACCTTCGGCCGGCTCGACGCCGCCGTGTTGCTGGCCGATATCGGCGCGTCCAGCACTCTGCACATGCCCGGAACGGAGGCCGAGGGGGAGCGCCTCCTTGCCCGCAATCTGAACAGCATCGCCCTGGGCATTCAGGCGGCTGTCGAGGGACTCTCGATCGACGGGCACCGGAGCATCGTGGCGACGGCGTCCGTAGCGGGACTATTGGCCGACCCGGGCAACTGGGCCTACCACGCCTCGAAGGTCGCCATGATCGACCTCGTGCGCTCCACAGCCCTGACCTATGCGGCCAGGGGAATCCGGGTGAACAATGTGGCCTCCGGCCTGATGCGGGCGGATGAACCGAATGACACCCCGGCCACTCAGACCTTCGGCCGGGATTTCTCCCGCCGCATCCCACTCTTCAGGCTCGCCCAGCCATCGGAGATCGCGTCGGTGATAGCTTTTCTGATCTCCCCGGCAGCGTCCTATGTGACGGGCACCACCCTCGCCGTCGACGGCGGGCTGACGGCATCCGCCGGGCTCGTGTTCTGAAGCGAGAGCGGCCGACAAACCTGCGAATGCCCTGACCAAATACCCGCGGCCCACGGAGCGAATGATCCACATGGGAGAATGTCGCTCCGGGGCAAACTCTTACGGGATCGGCACCGAAGTACCAGCGCGGAGTCCGCTCCGCCACGAGAGGCGGACGCATCCGCCGCGAGGGAGACACCGTGGGGACTCACACGACGCTGGACGAGATGCGCCAGGCCGACAGCATCCTGGCCGGCATCCGCTCTGCAGACGACCTGACCATCGCCGCCAGCCGGGACGGCGGTAACCGTGCCGTTCGCCTGCTCACCCAGGCCGCGCTCGACCCTACCGACCAGCTCACCGCCATAGCGGCCGTGCACTCGCTCGCCCAGGTATTCGACGAGTCCGCCGACGACGTCCTGGTGTCGCTGCTCGAGCACGACTCGGCCTACCTGCGCGAACACGCCGCCTGGGCGTTCGGCACCAGGCTCCCGCGCTTCGATGCCATCGGAGGCCTGTTGCAGATGGTCGTCGCCGGCGGCTTCTCCGGCATGATCGCCCAACGTACCCTCGAGCAGTGGGCGGCATCCGTCCCCGAACACGTGGCACTGGCCACCGAAGGCGCCATGCTCGGCATCGCCGACCCGGCCGCCCGCGCCCGCCTCGTCGAAACCCTGGGCCTGATCTCCGGGCGGATCCCGGAGCGGATGCTGCGACGCATCGCCGGGGACGCCGGCGAAGGCCTCGACCCCCGGGCGGCGGCCGTGGCCGCCCTCGGCGATAGACCGGCCACCGACGCCGCCATCAGCTTGGTGACGGTCCTCGCCCGCGGCGACGACGACCTGGCCGACGTGGCCAGGCTCGCCCTGCTCGACCTAACCGTGCCCGCCTACCCGCGTGCGCCGTGGAGCCGGGGCCAGACCGTGGCCCAGCTGTTCCTGCACGCTGACATCGACCGTGAGCTCAGCCAGGTGGGGTCCGGCGACAACGGCGGCATCGCCACCCTCCTGGTGCGGCTCGGCGACGCCCTCGTGGCCGGTGACGACGGCTCACCGGCCGTCGACAGGGTGCTCACCCTGTCACGTGGCGGACCCGCCGCCGCCCTGGCCTGCCTGCCGGAGGTCAGTTCCACCCTCTCCGGGCACGCCTTCGCCACGGTGCCGTTCCTGGGCGCCCCGATCTCCTCCGCCGACGCGTGGCCCCGCCGGGTGGCCGTGCAGCGCGGCATCCGCCGGATTCTGCGAGCCGCAGGCACCGTCGACGTCATGCACCTGCGGATGGCCGACGTCGGCACCCTCGCGGCATCGACCGTCGCCCGCGAGCTCGAGATCCCCATCGTCTTCACCGTCGCCCCAGACCCGCACAGCGTCATCAACGCCATGGACGCCTCCGGCGCCCTCACCCGGGCCAACTTCGGTACCGTCGACGAGGTCGAGCACTTCTGGTTCCGAGCCCGACTCGTTCAGCGGATCGCGGCCGATGCCGCGCACACCGTGCTCTTCCCCCGCCCTGAGCTGGAGCGGGACATGCGCGACCTCGTCGGTATCGACATCACCGCGCACCCCGAGCGGCACTCGGTCGTCGCGGAGGGCATCGACCTGACCGTGATCGAACGCTCCGCGCAGGCCGCCCTGCAGGCCGACCCCGCCGACTTCACCGACCTCGACGCCCTGCTGGAGACCCTGCCGGCGTCCCGACGCCACCTGCCGCTGGCGGTCACGGTGGGCCGGTTGCACAGGGTGAAGGGCATGGCCACGCTCGTGCACGCCTGGGCCGATGACGCCGCCCTGCGGGAACGGTGCAACCTGCTGATCGTCGGGGGAGACCTGCTCACCCCGTCGGTCGACGAACGCCGTCAGCTCGACCTGATCGGCACCGCGGTGCCGCTGGACGCCGCCGCCGAACACGGCCTGCTGCTGGCCGGCCACCGTGCCAACGACGCGGTCGCCCGCTGGCTGGCCGCCGCCCGGCATGGGCGGCCTGGTCTGGCCGCTCCGCGCGGCGTGTACGTCTGCGCAAGCATGAAGGAAGAATTCGGCATCGCCCTGCTCGAGGCCATGGCGACCGGGCTCACGGTGGTGGCCCCCGACGCCGGCGGGCCGGCGACCTACGTCGAGGACGGCACCACGGGGTTCCTGGTGAACACGGCGGATGCCCGCAGCCTCGCCGGCGGGATCACTGCGGCTCTCGACCTGGCCTCCAGCCCGTTCGGCGACGAGTTCGCCCAGCGGGCCGCCGACATGGTCTCGTCGACCTTCGCCATCCAGGCCATGGCCGGAACCCTCGGGGGCGTCTACACCTCCGTCGCCGAGGCCCAGGAAGCACTCAACTGGGCGTTGAGCGTCTCATGACCCTCCTGATCATCAGCCCGGACTACGCCTCCCACCTGTTCCCGCTCGCGACCCTCGGCAGCGCCTGGCAGGCCGCCGGCGAACGGGTCGTCGTGGCCAGCGGACCGGCCACGGCCGGCATCGTCGCCGACTTCGGCTTCGAACGGGTGAACCTGCAGCTCGGCCGCGGGTCCAACCCCGGCACCATCCGCGCCGAAGACCAGCCCACCGGCGAGGACGACGCCCTGCGCGGCTTTTTCGACGCCACCAGGGTCGGCCTCGTCGAAACGCTGAGGTTCCAGGCCGAGGCGCGCAGCACCGACCTGCTCTGGAACCCCGTGGTCGTGGCCCGCGAGGTGCAGCGCATCGTCGCCGAGATCCGGCCGGACCAGGTGATCGTCGACCACCTCGCCTTCAGCGCCCGTCTGGCCCTGATCAGCGCCGGGGTGCGGCACGCGGACGTGGTTCTCGGGCATCCGTCGGCACTGCCCGTTGGCGACGAGGTCTACGGGTACCCGGGCGCCTGGCCCGCCGCGTTCACCCCTGACCCCCAGGAACTGGTGCAGCTGCGACTGCTCTGCGAGCGGGTGCGGGACGACTTCACCCTGGCGTGGAACGATGCGCTGCTGCAGCTGGATCCGACCGCGCCGCCCAGCGGCGATGCCTTCACCGAGACCGGCGACGTGCTGCTGCTCAACTATCCGGCCGAGCTGCACCCGGTGGCGCGCACGGCGCTACTGCCCGAGCACGCCTTCCTCGGTTCGGCGGTGCGGAGCGAGGCCGACGACCCCCAGGTGACCCGCTGGCTGGCCGACGCCGACGAGCGTCCCCTCGTCTACGTGAGCTTCGGCAGCTTCCTGTCGGTGCGCGGCGATGTACTCGCCCGGGTGGCCGAGGCCCTGCGCGGCCTCGACGTGCGGGTGGCGATCGCGGTCGGGTCCACCGACGCCGCCGAGCTCGGGCCCATCCCGGAGTCCTGGCTGGTGCGATCGTTCCTGCCCCAGGTGACGGTACTCGGCCACGCGGCCCTGGCCGTCACCCATGGCGGCAACAACTCGGTCACCGAGGCCATGACGGCCGGGGTGCCTCTGCTGGTGCTGCCGTTCTCGACGGACCAGTTCGCCGGCGCCGCAGCACTCGACGAAGCCGGCTTCGGCATCTCCCTTGACCCCAACACGGCGGGTGCGGATGCGCTGCAGCAGGCCGCCGCGACGCTGCTCGGGTTGAGCGATGAACCGCGGCAACGGCTGCGGGCGCTCAGCGCGTCGCTCGCCGACGGCGCGGGGCCGCAGCGGGCCTACGCGGCACTGCAGGGGGAGTCCAGCGACGCCCGACCGGCGGCCTGAACCGCGGCACGGCGGGGCTACGCGTCGATCGCGTAGACCAGCGACTCCTGCATCATGCCCAGCCAGTTATAGACGTCGTTGACCACGTGCGCCTGTTCGTCGTCGAGCTGCGGAGTGCCGTGCGGGTCGATCTGCAGGCGGTCCGCCAGGACCAGGCGCAGGTCCGTGAGGGTGCGGAGCCAGGACTGCACCTGCTGCTCGGTGAGCACGATCGGCACCGGCAGCGGGTCGTGCGCCGGGGCGTCCAGGGAGGCGTCCGCTGAGGCATCCGTCGGCTCGTCGTCGCCGAGGGCGGCGAGTACCGTGGTGGCGTTGGCGAGCTTGCCCTCGAGCAGTCCGTCGGCCGTGAAGCGGCGGAACTCCTCGGCGGCCTCCGGGTCGTTCGGGTAGGCGTCGGGCAGTAGTCGCCGGATCGCCGGTTGGGCGAGCATGGCCGCGTCGTCGGCGTCGACGGAGCCGAGCATCTGCAGCAGCTGGGACGTCACGTTGCGCAGCAGGTCGACCTCGATGGGTTCGAACATGGCCGAGACCGTGCCGGAGTCTTCACGGCGGAATTCCATCACGCTTCGGCGCTCATTCTTCGGCACGGTCCAGGGTGGCCCAGAGCCCGTAGCCGTGCATCGCCTCGACGTGCCGTTCCATCGACTCGCGGTCGCCAGTGGCCACAATCGCGCGGCCGTTGTTGTGCACCTGCAGCATGAGGCGCTCGGCCTCTGCCGCGGTCACGCCGAAGTAGCTGCGGAACACGTAGGCCACATAGGACATCAGGTTCACCGGGTCGTCCCACACCACGGTCACCCAGGGGCGGTCGAGGGAGATCGCCTCTCGGACTCGGGTGGATTCATCGATCTGGGGCACCCGTTAAGCCTCACACGCCCGCGCCGATCCTGCCACCACCGGGGGAGAAGCGGCGCATGGCAAGATGGGGAGATCGTGAGACACCAGCACCCTGAGACACCCGCATGAGCCGCCGCCGACCCAATCCGTCCCTCTTCCCCCGTCGACGGGGCACCCGGGGCCAGAGCCCACGCCTCCTGCTGATCCTGCTCGTGATCGGCGGTATCGTCGCGGGCGTCAGCTACTTCTCCACCGACCTGGCCGACCGGCCCACGACCCAGGCGACGGTCCCACCCGGCGCCTCGTCGACCGCGCCGATGCCGGTACCGCCCTCCGGGCTCACCAGCGCAGAGGCGCTCGTGTTGGTCGCCGCGCTGCCAGACGCTGTCTACACCGACAACGGCAGCTATGCCGGCAACCGGGAAGAGCTGTTCGGCGATGCCTGGGCCTTCGATTTCGACCAGAACGGCTGCGACACCCGCAACGACATCCTCACCAGGGACCTCACCGGCACCGACATCGATCCGGCCACCTGCCGGGTGTACACGGGCATTCTCACCGACCCGTACACGGGCGAGACCATCGATTTTGTGCGTGGGCAGGACACCTCGGCCGACGTGCAGATCGACCACCTGCTGCCGCTGAAGGCCGTGTACGCCACCGGCGGAGAGGCCTGGCCGGCCGAGAAGCGGGAGGCGCTGGCTAACGACCCGGTCAACCTGCTGGCGGTGAAGGGCACCGAGAACTCCTCCAAGTCCGATTCGCTGCCGAGTGAATGGCTGCCCGGTTTCTACCCCGACGTGTCCGACCGGCACGACCTGGGCCAGCGCGTGGTCTGGGACGACCTGCCGGAGGACACCGGCCTGCAGTGCTGGTACATCGACAAACTGGTGCCGGTCTTCGTCGCCTACGACCTCGGGCTCACCCCGGAGGACCGCGCGGCGATGACGGCCGTCCTCAGCACCTGCGACGCCTGAGCCTGACAGCCGCGATTCCGTTCAGCCCAGTGCTGACCGCGGGCCAGGGGATCAGGCCTGGGGCACGGGGGCGTGGTGCGGGCGGCCCGCGGCATGGCCGATGGCGGTCACCACGAGGGTGATCACGGCTGTGAGGGCGATGCCCCAGCCGATGTGCACCATGAGCAGCAGGGCGCCGACGCCGGCTCCGGCCAGGATCAGCACGATCGCGGCGAAGCGGCGGAACCAGGGCTGGTTCTTGGCGCCGCCGAAACGGGAATCGGCGGCGAAGCCGGTAATGGTGGAGGTGACGACGACCGTGGTGACATCCTTCACGGCGATGTGCCGGGCCACCGCTGCCTGCAGACCCATCGCGGCCGCCAGCAGCCCGGTCACGATCAGGTCGAACGGGGCCGGGGGAGTGCCGTCCACCACGAACAGGACGATCGACAGCGCGGCCATCACCACGCCGACCGCGCCGAACAGCACCGTCGACTCGGTGGTCCAGCCGACCTTGACGTGGCGCAGCACCCGGCCGCCGATCGCGGCACCGACCATGAAGGTGAACAGCGCGATCAGCGGGCCCACCACGGGCAGGTCGTCGGCGCCGGCGATGGCCATGCCCAGGATGACGACGTTGCCGGTCATGTTGCCGGTGAACACCTTGTCCAGGCCGAGGTAACCCACCGCATCCGCCACCCCGGTGGAGAACGTGAGGGCCAGCATCAGGCCGAGGTGCAGGTGGTCGGGCTTGCTGCGCAGACGGTGGATGACGGGGGTGGAGGGCACGGGTGTCCTATCGGCTCGGAATTGTCACGGTAGTGGCTGGTCGTCCCGGCCGCAAAACTGGCGCTACTCTCGACCAACGGGGATGCGCCGGCCGGCGTCGAGCCGGCTCCCGACCCACAACGGAAAAGGCGCATCCATGCCATTCGACGTCACGCCATTCGACATCCTGCAGCCCGGCACCGGGCCCATCCGCGCCGCGCAGTACCTGGCCGCCACCCCGGCCACCGTGCTCTGGGGCCGGCTGCCCTGTGCCACGGATGCGCCGGTGCTCGTGATCGATGCCGGCACCGAGGTCACCATCGACACGATCAGCCACGAGGGCGTGCTCGAAGACCAGGGCCGCGACCCGGCGGCCTTTTTCGCCGGCCACGGTGTCGACCGCGCCTTGGTGCTCGACGACGCCGTGCTGCTGGCCGCCTCGAACACGACCCGGGACCCCGGCGTGGACGGACCACACCTGGTCACCGGCCCGATCCACGTGCGCGGCGCCCGGCCGGGCGACCTGCTCAAGATGACCGTGCTCGAGGCCACCCCGCGGGTGCCGTACGGCGTGATCTCCAACCGGCACGGCCGCGGCGCCTTGCCCGGCGAGTACCCGCTCGGCGAGGGCAATGTGAGCGTGTTCGCCGCGCTGGCAGACACCGAGACCGGCCAGGTCGGCACCCTGCCGCTGGTGCCGGGCGGGGCGCGGAGCGTGCACTTTCCGCTCCGGCCGTTCCTGGGCATCATGGGCGTCGCCGTCGCCGGTGACACCCGCCCGCACTCGGTGCCGCCCGGCGCGCACGGCGGCAACATCGACATCAACCTGCTCACGGTGGGCTCGGCCCTCTACCTGCCGGTGCAGGTGGACGGCGCGCTGGCCTACGTGGGCGACCCGCACTTCGCGCAGGGCGACGGCGAGGTGGCGCTCACGGCCATGGAGGCGTCCCTGCGGGTGACCATCCGCTTCGACGTGGTGAGCCAGGCCGACGCTATCGCGGCCTTCGGCGAACTGGTCGGACCTCTCGCCGAGACCGGCGAATTCCTGGTACCGACCGGCATGGACGCCGACCTCGATGAGGCCGTGCGCAGATGCGTGCGTGCCGCCATTGACCTGCTCGCCGCCCGGTACGGCATGGACCGCACCCTCGCGTACGCCTACCTGAGCGCCGCGACCGACTTCAACATCTCCCAGGTGGTCGACCTCGTGGCCGGCGTGCACGCCCGCATCCGAGTGGCGGACTTCGATGTCTGAGCCGCTGGTTGTCCCGACACCCACGTCGGTCACGGGCGCGCTGCCCGATGGGCTCCTGACCGCCTTCGCCGGCTATGAGGACGCGCTGGCCACCAACGACCTCGCGGCGCTCGACGCCTGGTTCGCGCCCGGCGAGAACACCTTGCGCGGCGACGCCGCAGGTCTGCTGGTGGGCCACGACGCGATCAGCGGCTTCCGCGGCGCCCGCAGCGGAACGGTGGCCAGGGGCATCCGGTCGCTGCACGTACGCGTGATCGACCCGCGGCACGCCGTGATCGTGTCGGTGAACGCCCCGGATGCCGGCGGCGCCGGCCTTCTCACCCAGCTCTGGTCGCTTTCGGCGGCGGGGGATTGGCAGGTGGAGGTGGCCCAGGTGGCCGGGCCGCCGGCCGCGATCAATCCCACGGTGTGGCGTCTGGTGGGCAACCCGCTGATGGCCGCGGCCGCCTCGGGTACTCTGGCCGGCGAGACCATCGCCGTGAAGGACCTCTACGACATCATTGGCTTCACCGTCGGCGCCGGAAACCCCGCCTACCTGCGCGAGGCCTCTCCCGCCACCGAGACGGCTGCTGCCGTCGCCGCGCTGCTGGGCGCCGGCGCGAGCGTGCGCGGTATCGCCCAGACCGACGAGTTCGCGTACAGCATCGCCGGCGACAACGAGCACTACGGCACCCCGCCGAACGTGCGGGTGCCCGGCGGGCTGCCCGGTGGCTCGTCGAGCGGACCGGCCGCCGCCGTGGCGCTGGGTCAGGCCAGCATCGGCCTGGCCACCGACACGGCGGGGTCTATCCGGGTGCCCGCCTCGTACCAGGGCCTCTGGGGACTGCGCAGCACGCACGGCGCCGTCGACAGGGCCGGTCTGCTGCCGCTGGCGCCCTCGTTCGACACCGTCGGCTGGCTCACCCGCACACCGGGTGTGCTGCGGGCCGCCGCTGCCGCCTCGCTCGACCCCTCGCAACAGACCAGCGCTGCCCAGGCGGATGCCCCCACCCGTTTCGCCGTGTCGAGCGCGCTGGTCTTCGCCTGCGACGACGACGTGCAAGACGTATTCGTGGCCGGACTCGACAGGCTCACCCGGGCCGGGCTGCTGCCCGCACCCGACCTCGTCGATGTCGGCGACCTCGCCGAGGCGCTGCGCATCTTCCGCGCGATTCAGATGGCCGAGGCGTGGAAATCCAACGGGGACTGGGTCACCGCTCACCCCGGCGCCCTCGGTGCCGCCGTCGCGGGCCGGTTCGAGATCGCGTCCCGCACCGACCCGGCCGCCGAGGCCGAGGCTCGCATCGCGCTGGCCGCCGCCCGCGAGCGGTTGGACGCTGTGCTGGACGGACGCATCCTGCTGCTGCCCTCGGCGTCGTCGACCGCCCCGTCGCGGCACGCGAACCCGGCCGCGATCGATGCGACCCGCACAGCCACGCTCACCCTGACCAGCCCGGCCGGGATCGGCGGCTACCCGGCGCTGTCCGTGCCGCTGTTCGAGTCGCGAGGCAAACCGGTGGGGCTCTGCCTGGTGGGACCGCGGCACACCGACCTCGCCCTCATCGACATCGGGGCGAAGCTGGCCGCCGGGAGGTAATCACTCGAAACACGACTGAAACACCTGTTGCGTAGACTGGGCATCTGAAACAGATGATTCAGAATTGCCGAAGGGTGAAACAGTCATTTCCAGTCTGCCGATCAATCCGCCGCCCCGCCTGCTGATGGGCCCCGGCCCGGTGAATGCCGACCCCCGGGTGCTGCGCGCCATGTCCGCCCAGCTCGTCGGCCAGTACGACCCGTCCATGACGGCGTACATGAACGAGACCATGGCGCTCTACCGCGGCGTCTTCAAGACCACGAATGAGCAGACCCTGCTCATCGACGGCACCTCCCGCGCCGGGATAGAGGCGGCGTTGGTGTCGCTGATCAGCCCTGGCGACCGGGTGCTGGTGCCCATCTTCGGCCGGTTCGGCCACCTGTTGCGCGAGATCGCCGAGCGCGCCGGCGCCGAGGTGCACGTGCGGGAGATCGAGTGGGGCACCGTGTTCACCCCCGCCCAGATCGAGCAGGCCATCCGCGAGACCAAGCCGGCGCTGCTGGCGATCGTGCACGGCGACACCTCCACCACCGTGGCCCAGCCGCTCGACGAGCTCGGTGACATCTGCGCCAGGCACGGCGTGCTGTTCTACACCGACGTGACAGCGTCGCTGGCCGGCAACACCTTCCAGGCGGATGCCTGGGGGCTGGACGCCGTGACCGCCGGCCTGCAGAAGTGCCTGGGCGGCCCCTCCGGCTCGGCACCGGCCACCTTCTCCCCGCGTGCCGTCGAGGTGATCAATGCCCGCAAGAGCATCGAAGCGGGCATCCGCGAGGCCGGCGACGCCGTGAACGCCCACCCGATCCGCTCCAACTACTTCGACCTGTCGATGATCTTCGACTACTGGGGACCCAAGCGCCTGAACCACCACACCGAGGCCACCACCATGCTCTACGGGGCCCGCGAATGCGCCCGGCTGCTCGTTGACGAAGGTATGGACACGGCCGTGGAACGGCACCGGCTGCACGGCGCGGCGATGCTGGCCGGCGTGCAAGGCCTGGGTCTGAGAGTCTTCGGCGACCTGGAACACCGGATGAACAACGTCGTGGCCGTGTACATCCCCGACGGTGTCACCGGCGACGCCGTGCGCGGGGAGCTGCTGAACGACTTCGGCATCGAGATCGGCACCTCGTTCGGGCCGCTGCACGGCTTGGTCTGGCGCATCGGCACCATGGGCTACAACGCCCGCAAAGACACCGTGCTGACCACCCTGGCCGCCCTCGAGCAGGTGCTGCGTCGCGCCGGCGCGAGCGTGACCGGCGGGGGCGGCGTCGGCGCCGCCTACGAGGTCTATCAGGATGCCGCGGGCGCATGACGACGCCTGATCCGTCGAAACCGCTCACCGGCGCCGCCGCTGTGCTGGAACGCTGCGACGAACTCGCCAGCCACTCCAGCCTGCCCGACGGCCTGATCGAACGGGTCTACCTGTCGCCGGAGCACGCCGCGGTGAATGCTCTCGCCGCCGGCTGGATGCGGGACGCCGGCATGGCCACCTGGCAGGACGCCGCGGGCAATCAGTGCGGTCGGCTCGAGGGAGCCACCCCCGGCCTGCCCGCGCTCCTGCTCGGCTCACACCTGGACACCGTGCCCTCAGCCGGCCGGTTCGACGGCATCCTCGGGGTGCTGACCGCCATCGCGGTGGTCGAACGCATCAACGCCGACGGCCGCAGGCTGCCGTTCGCCCTCGAGGTCGTGGCCTTCGGCGACGAGGAGGGCACCCGGTTCGGCACCGCGCTGCTCGGCAGCCGGGCGCTGGCCGGCACCTGGCTGGATGCCTGGTGGGAGCTCACCGACGAGGCGGGAACCACCCTGCACGACGCGTTTGTGGCCTTCGGCCTCGACCCGGCCGCCGTCACCGCCGCCGCCCGCACCTCCAACGACTTCGTCGGCTACCTCGAGACCCACATCGAACAGGGCCCGGTGCTCGAGGAGAACGACCTGCCGCTGGGCATCGTCTCGTCGATTGCCGGCGCGCGGCGCTTTCAGATCACCATCACCGGCAAGGCCGGACACTCCGGCACTCCGTGGATGCACCGCCGCGACGCCCTCGCCGGGGCCAGCGAGGCCATCGTGGCCATCGAACGGCTCGCCCGCGATGCCGACCTGATCGCCACTGTCGGGCACCTCGAGGTGTTCCCCGACGCCGTCAACGTGATCGCCGGCCGGGCCGAATTCAGCCTCGACCTGCGTGGCCGGTTCGATGCGGACCGCGACGCGGCCTGGCAGCGGATCGAGGCCCTGCTCGAGGAGATCTGCAGCACGCGTGGCCTGCACGTGGCCGTGCACCAGACGCACGCAGCGCCGGCTGCGCACTGCAGCGACCGGTTGCGCAGCGTGATCGCCGCGGGCATCAGCGCCACGGACGGCTCTGACGACGGGCCGGCGCCACTGGAGCTGCTCTCGATGGCCGGCCACGACGCGATGGCCGTGGCACACCTCACCGAGATCGGCATGCTCTTCGTGCGCTGCGCCGGGGGAGTGAGCCACCACCCCGACGAGTCGGTCACCGAGGCCGACGTCGCCAGGGCGCTGGATGCCTTCGAGGCCGCCGTGCTCGCCCTGGCCGACGGTCACACCCTGCAGGACCCGGCATGACGCTGAATATCGGGCAACGCATCGACGGCCGCTACGGCGAGCTCTCCCCGCAGGAGCAGCGCGCCGCCGACTTCATTCTCGACCACATGAGCGACCTCGCCGTGTACAACGCGTCGGAGCTGGCCCGGCTCAGCGGTGTGTCCAAGGCCACGGTGTCCAGGCTGTTCCGCCGGCTCGGCTTCCAGGACTCGGCCGAGGTGCGCGAGCACGCCAGGTCACTGCGTAACCTGGGCTCACCGCTCGGCGGCCCCGGCGCATCCGCCGGCACCCCCTCGCGGCTCGCCGCGCACGCCGAAGCCGAACAGGACAACCTGCGCCGACTGCTGGTCACCCTGGAGGACGGCCGGCTGGATGCCGCGGCCCGGCTGGTACGGTCGGCCCAGAACGTCGTGATCGTGGGGCTGCGCAACAGCTATCCGCTGGCGCTGCACCTGCGCCAGCAGCTGGTGCAGGCCCGCGACCACGTGCGCCTCGCGCCGCTGCCCGGCCAGTCGCTCGGCGAGGAGCTGGCCGGCCTCGGCCCGCGTGACGTGGTGGTGCTGATGGGCTTCCGCCGGCGGGTCTCCGGCTTCGGGGACATCGTTGCGGCCATCCGGAGCCGCGAGGTGCCGCTCGTGCTCATCGCCGACTCCTCTGCTCGCAAGTACTCCGACCAGGCCACCCACTGGCTCGAATGCCCGGTGGATTCGGTGTCGGCCTTCGACAGCTACGCCACGGCCATGAGCCTGATGAACCTGCTCGCCACCGGCGCGATGGGCGCGCAGGTGCGGGAGAGCCGCACCCGGATCGCGGCCATCACCAGCGTGTACGAGGACCTCGACGAGCTCGAAGCACCCTGGTGAGCGCGCCGGGTTGCGGGTGCGGCGCGGACTACCGCGTGCCCGGCTCGTCGACGTCCAGGCCCGTGCCCAGATCGTCGCAGGCCACCGCGGTCGCGTCTCGTGCCACCAGGTACTGTCGTGCACCGGTGTCGCCGATCAGGCTCGCTCGCAGCGGTGCCCAATGCTCGCGACCGATCACCACCGGATGCCCTGGCCGGCCGCCGAAGTGCGCCTGCCGGAGGGTCTGCGGGATTGCTCCGTCGATCAGCCGGCGCACGGTGGCGGCAGTGAGGTCGGGCACGTCCACCAAAACCAGGGCTACCGCGATGACGATGTCGTTCTCTCTCTGCTGCAGCCGCGCCAGGCCGGCATCTAGGGATGCCGACAGTCCCGCCGCCCAGTCCTCTGCGTGCACCACCGTCAGCCTGTGCGGCCTTTCGAATCGGGCCGCGGCCGAGCGCAGCAGGCCTTCGGCCTGGGTCCCGCTCGCTCCGAGCACCACAACAACGGGGTCGCAGCCGCCGGCCTCCAGGGCCAGGGCGGCTCGCACCAGCCAAGGCTCGCCGGAGGCGTCGACGACCAGCGACTTGGGTTTGCCATACCGGCTGCCCGCGCCGGCGGCCAGGACCAGTCCGGCCACCCGAGGAGTCTCTGCGGAGTGCATGCCTGTCATCGTACGGGCAGCGGCCCGGGCTGCACGTCGTCTTGTGCCCCGCTCGCCGCTCACCGCCCCGACCCTCGTCATTCCACCCCTCGTCAGCCCGATTTTCGTCACCCGGAGGACCCCATGACCACGATTCCTGTCGGCGACGAGCTGCGCACCGCCCTCCTGGCCTGCCTGGCCGTTCCGCGCTGGGCCGACGCGGTGGCCGTCCGGGCGCCGTTCTCCTCGGCCGCAGACCTCATCGAAGCGGCCAGGGCGGCCGCAACACCGCTGCCCTGGAGCGAGATCGACGAGGCCATGGCGGAGCATCCGCGGATCGGCGAGAAGCCCGCGGGCGACTCGCAGGCAGCGGGGTTCTCCCGGGCAGAACAGGCGTCGGTCGACTCCGACGACGCCGAGCTCGCGGCGGCCATCGCCGACGGCAACCGGATCTACGAGGAGCGTTTCGACAGGGTGTTCCTCATCCGCGCCGCCGGCCGCAGCCGCCGGGAAATCCTCGCCGAGCTACGGCGCCGGCTCACCCTGGACGACAACACCGAGGCGGCAATCGTGGGCTCAGAGCTGCGCGACATCGCCCTGCTCCGGTTAGGGGTTCTCGCCCGTCAGTGGCAGGATGACTCGGTGCAGAAAACCGAAGCCACCGACTCAGCAGCCCCGCGGGATGCCCGGTGATGAGCGCGCGCAGCCACATCACCACCCACGTGCTCGACGCGGTGTCCGGCAGCCCAGCGGCATCCGTGGGCGTGGTCCTGGAGCAATACCTCGACGGGGGTTGGCGCGAACTCGCCACGGCGCAGACGGATGCCGACGGCCGGGTTGCCGACCTCGGGCCAGAGGCTGTGTCCGCGGGTCGGTACCGCATCACTTTCGAGACCGGCAGCTACTTTTCGGCTCGGGGCCAGAGCACGTTTTACCCCTACGTCACCATCGTCTTCGAATTGGACGACGAGTCGGCGCACTATCACGTGCCGCTGCTGCTCAGCCCGTTCGCGTACTCGACCTATCGGGGTAGCTGACTAGAGGGGTCGCTGAGCCGTCCGGCTGCGAACCTCGAGCTTTTTCATCAATACGGAGGCCGGGAGCAGGGCGAGGCCGAGTGGAATCACGATGTTCCGCAGTGGACTGACCACGAAATAGAGCGCATCCAGGGCGATGCTGGGGCGTCCCTGTGCGGCCAGTGTGCCCATCCAGCCGTCCAGCGAGGCGACCACGAGCAGGCCGACCAGCGTGAAGACGATCCCGGCCCAGAACACCCCGGCGGCGGTGATGCGGCGGGCCGGCTGCGCGGGCACCGTCGGGACCCGCTCGATCAACCGGGCGACGAAAAACGCCGCAATCATCAATGTACCCAGGGGTGCCACCAGCAGGAACACGACGTCGAACGAGCCGAACCACCAGCTGTTCGCCACGGCCTGGAGCGAGTCGGTGGCGACGAGGCGGTAGGCGAGGTCCCTGCCGACCTGGACGAGGACGCTGGCCGTGATCAGGCCGATGCCGATCCAGAGGATGCTGCGTGCGGACAGGTTCGCGGGCATGGTGTCCAATCTGTGTATGCAGAGGCAGGTCAGCAGCGAGATCACTGGGGGCGCTGCCCAACCTAGTGGTCTAATCCGACGGCGACACCCGCTGGGTCATCAACTTTTGTTGACACTTGCGCTGAGCATCAACTAAAGTTGACGCATGTTCGAGACCAGCGGAATTCCCACCCCGGACCATCCGGACGAAGCCTTCGCGGCCGTAGTCGCCTTGCGTCGGCTGTCGGCTCGGCTGGAGCGGTCCGCGGTGGATCACGCCCTCGAACAGGGCTGGACCTGGAACCAGATCGGCCAGGCTCTCGGCATGACCGCCCAGGCGGCGCACAAGCGGCTCTCGCCGCAGCGCCGCGCACCCCTGGACTAGTACCGCAACGACGACGCGCACCACCGACAACGAAGGACTTCTGACATGGGAATTCGACAGGCGATCGCAGACATCCGCATGATGAATGAGCTGTTCACGACGGCGGAACAGGAAGCCGCCGCACTGGGCGACGAGGTGCCGGGGGCTGAGCATCTGCTGCTGGCCGTGCTGGCATTGCCGGACGACTCTGCCCGACGCGCGTTCGCCACCTTCGACGTGACGACGGCGGATGTGCGGACCGCCATCGTCCAGACGCACGCGCTGGCCCTCCAGTCCGTGGGAGTCGACGCGGAGGCAGAATCACCGGAGCCGTCGCCACACGCAGCGCCGTCGCCCGCGCGCACGGGCCCGTACCGCAGCGCCGGCAGTCTGCAGGATGTCTTCCAGCGGGCCGTGGCCCTGTCGAAGGAGGGCGCGGGCCGTGGTCACGAACTCCGGTCGGCTCACGTGGTGTGGGCGGCCGCCGAGGTCGAGCACGGCACGATGAGCCGGGCCCTGCGCCAGCTGGGGGTCGACCGGACTGAGCTGCAGCAGGCCGCCCGGCAGGCCGTCACTGGCGCCGCCGGTTAGGTTTCGAGCGCCGCCACCAGCGTCGCGTCCTGCGGGTCGATGGCCCGCACACTGTTGACCCTGCGGTCCACCAACCGGGTGCGTATGGTGGCCGCCACTGCGGTGGACGTGCGATCCAGCAGGTCGATCATGGTCGAGCGGTTCGCCGCCGACTCGGTGGGGTTCGCCCCGGTGATCGACTGCGGGTTCAACCAGGTCGCCCAGGTGTCGGGTTCGAGGAAGGCCGGCATCCGGTCGTGGACCTCACCGGAGGCGTCCCTGGCCTCCCTGGTGACCACGGCGAAGACGCGCGACCAGTCACCGTAGGCATCCTTGGATGCCCAGCTGACCCCGGCCGCCGCGAGCAGACCGTCGCCGTGGATGAAGTGCGGCTGTTTCGCGCCCTTCTCTCCGGTCCACTCGTAATAGCCGAGCATGGGAACTATGCAGCGGGCGTTGGAGAAGGCGCCTACCCAGAACCGCTGGTCAAGCTTCTCCAGCCGGGCGTTGATGATCGGGCCGCGGCGCGGCGCCCCCGCCGGTTGCGGCCAGTCCCAGGTGGCCAGGGTGACCTCCCGGGTGGGGGCGTCGGCGCCCTCCGGCTGCCACTCGCGCACGATGGGGGCCGAGTCGGTCGGCGCGATGCTGTAGCTGGGCCGCCAGTCCCCGGCACGGCCGCCGGCCGCGACGAAGTCCCGGATCAGATCGTCGACGTCCTCGTTCATTGCAAATCTGCCGCACATGAGGGCGAGATTACCCCGTGCGGGCGACCGAGTCACGCGGATGCTGCGAATCGGGGAGACCACGGCGGGCGCCGACGTCAGGTTCAGCTGCAGAGTCAGCCCTCGGCGCTCACCCGCGACGAGAACCGCACGAGGTAGCCGTCCGGGTCCTGCACCAGGAACTGCGCCACGCCGGCCTGGGTGTCGCCGGTGTCGTACCACCTGGTCTCGGCGGCCATGAAGAGCGGCCAGTCGGCCGCCGCGAGGCGCTCCAGCAGGGGAGCGATGTTCGGCATCATGATCTGGAAATTGATGCCGCGCCCCAGCGGACGCTCCAGGGCGGCGGGGATCCAGTTGCGTCCGATGCCGACCTGTTCGAGCATCAGGTGCGCGGTGCCGGCCCGCAGGTACGCGAATCCGTCGTCTGGCCGGTCGTAGAGCACCTCGAAGCCACACAGTTCGACCCAGAAGCTCAGGCTGACCGCAAGATCGCCAACCAGGAGTTCGGGCACGAGATCCGGGAAGAACACCGGTTCCGGTGTCGGGGGTAGTGCGGCATCGGCTGCTGTCATGCGTTCCAGTATGGCGCTGGGCCGCGCCGGAAGGTGCTGTGGGAGGCTGAGGTCATGACACGCACCGATCCGCACCCCGCCAGCGACGAACACCGTTCGCTCAACGAGTTCCTCGACTTCCAGCGAGAGACGCTGCTGATCAAAGCCGAGGGACTGGACCGCGCGGGCCTCAACCTCGCCGTGGCACCATCCACTCTCACGCTGGGCGGCTTGCTCAAACACCTCGCCTTCGTGGAGGACCGCTGGATCCAGTCCCGGTTCCTCGGCCGCTCCGACGACGAGCTCGAGCCCTGGGGTAGCGCGCCGTGGCACGACGACCGCGATTGGGAGTTCACGAGCGCCGCGGGCGATGACCCGGACGAGCTGCGCGGGCTGTACCGGTCGGCCTGCGAACGCAGCCGACGGGCCACGGCCGGCCGGGGCCTCGACGAGCTCGTCGCGTCCCCGGGCCGGGACGGTGAACTGTGGAGCCTGCGCTGGATCCTGCTTCACTTGATCGAGGAGACGGCCCGGCATTGCGGCCATGCCGACCTGATCCGCGAGGCCGTCGATGGGACCATCGGCGAGTAACTGTTGCCGCATCGGACAAATGGTCCCGGTGCGCCGGACGCACTTGTCCGCACGGGCAACAGTTGGGCCGGGACCGGACGGCGGCGTGGGCGGGCCGGGCCGGGCTAGGCGGCCGTGACGCGGCGGCCTCGCACGAAAACGCCGGTGATGGCCGGCTGGCGAAGCGCCATCAGCAGGGCGAAGAGGGTCTGGTCGGTGGCCATCGCCTCGTCGTCGGCCCGGATGCCGTTGGCCAGCACCGCCGCGAGCGGCTCCCACTTGTCGGGCTCGATGAGCAGGAAGTCGGCATCCTTGCCCACGTCGAGGTTGCCGTAGCGCTCCTCCATGTCCAGGGCACGGGCACCGGCCAGGGTGGCGGTGAAGAGCAGCTCGGCGGGGCTGATCGACAGGCCGGCATCGCCGGGTTCGGACAGGTGCACCTTGAAACAGTCGTTCAGCACCCGGCTCATCAGCCACTCGTCGCCCGCGCCGATGTCGGAACCCAGCGCCACGTTCACGCCGAAGCCGGTGGTGCGGGTCCACGGCATGGTGCCGGAGCCGAGGAACTGCTGCGAGGTGGGGCAGTGTGCGATTGACGAACCGGTCTCGGCCAGGCGGGCCAGCTCGACGTCCTCGCAGTGCACGGCGTGTGCCAGGATGCTGCGTCGGCCGAGCATACTCGACCCGCCGACGGCCGAACCCGGCAGGAACCTGCCGTCGTAGGTGTCCAGGTAGTTCTCGACCTGGTAGATCGCCTTGACCACGTCGATCTCGCCGGTCTCCGGGCGGTTGTTCTCGTTGAGGTGGCTGTGGAAGTAGACGCCCCGATCGCGCACGCCGTCGTAGAGCTCGCCGAGCGCCGCGAGGGTCTGCGGCGTCACCGACAGGCTGAACCTGGGTACGACGGCCACCTGCAGCAGCGCCGTGCGGGAATCACCGGTGTCGCGGGCGTGCCAGCGGGAGATCTCGTCGCTGACCAGGTCGACCGCCTGGCGTTCCGAGGTGATCAGGGCGCTGGCCGAGTCGGGGCCGACGGTCTGGATGCCGCGTCCGCTGACCAGCCGCAGCCCCGCCCGCTCGGACTC
The DNA here is from genome assembly GCF_004402435.1 of Cryobacterium sp. TMB1-7. Classification (NCBI taxonomy): domain Bacteria; kingdom Bacillati; phylum Actinomycetota; class Actinomycetes; order Micrococcales; family Microbacteriaceae; genus Cryobacterium; species Cryobacterium sp. TMB1-7. The sequence goes on along the minus strand of NZ_SOFZ01000022.1, from coordinate 138,825 downwards.
GGCGAACAGTGCGTCCTGGGCGTGCGGAAAGGCCGACCCGAACACCAGGGCGCTCGTGGTGCCTGCCGCGGTGCGCCGGCGGGTGAAGTCGCGGGCGATCGCCGCCGCGAAGTCGTCGTCCTGCAGCCGGGTCTCGGCCGGGAAGACGCAGTTGTCGAGCCACTCGAGTAGCTGGCCGCCGCCATAGGCATCCGTGGAGTAGGTCTGCGGAAAGTGGATGTGGGTATCGACGAAGCCGGGCAGGATGAAGCCGCCGCGGGTATCGGTGACCGGCAGCGCTGCGAAGCTCGACGGCAGGTCGACGGCACGGCCGACCCAGGCGATGGTGCCGTCGACGGCGGTGACCAGTGCGCCCTGCGGCAACGACACCAGGTGCGCCGGCGCTTCGGCGAGGGTGGGGGAGCCGGCCACGTGGTAGACGTGGCCGAGGTAGACCTGCTCCAACGACGGCCCCACCGAACCTGCGGCCAGGCTCATCAGACCAACCCGGTGTAGGAATCCCAGGCGGGCCCGGCATCCGCGGCGTCATCGTGCATCACGGTGGCCTGGATCAGCCCGTACGGGCGGTCGGCGGCGTGATAGACCTCGTTGTTGTTCTCCACACCGAATGGTGACAGGTCATAGAGGAAATGGTGCTTGTTGGGCGCGGAGAGCCGGATCTCGGCGATGTTCGGGTAGGCCGCGAGCACGGCCTCGCCCATCTTGTAGAGGGTCTGCTGCAGGGCCAGGGAATGCACCACGGCGAACTGGGTCTTCAGCAGCGCGGAGATACCGGCGTAGCTCGCCTCCCAGTCCACCACGGTGTGGTCGGTGAAGCGCCAGCCGGCTGTGAGGGAGGTGGCCATCACCCTGTCGGTGGTGGGCTGCAGCAGCGTGTACGGGTCCTGCATGAAGCCGGAGAACTCCGAGCCGGTGGACTTGAGCAGGATCAGGTCTTTCAGCCCGCCGACCACCCAGACCCGCTGATCGGTGCCGGTGCCCTCCACCGAGATCGACGCGGTGCGCACCTCCTGGCCGCGCCGCACCCAGGTGTGGTCGTGCTCGGTGCCGTCCACGACAACGCGTTCCCAGGCGAACTCCTCGATCTCCACCCTGGCGCCTGCCACCGACGTGATGTGATCGACGAAATGGGTGGCCAGATCGAGGCCGTAGCTCTCGATCGAGAGCAAGCCCTTCTCCTTGGCGAAGGAGTACGCGGTCTGCTTCTGGGTGTCGGTGGGCAGCACCTGCAGCTGATCACCGGCGAGGTGTGCGTCGGCGAAGTCGCCGTGCAGGGCAGTGGAGACGCTGATGTCGTGGATCTCGTGGCGGGGCGTGTCGCGGTAGATGCGCACGATGCGGTTCTCCGCCTTGCCGTAGCGGTTGGGTCCGAGAACTATCGACATGGGTGCTCCTTCTGGTTCGTACATGATGCGGTGTTCGGGAAAAAGTTCGGGTCAGCGGGCGGTCAGCATGCGGCCGGCTGGTGGCCGGGCGGATGCGTCGGATCCATCGAATGCGGTGTCGTCGACCGCGTAGATCACGTTTCCGGCCAGCCAGGTGGTGTGCACCCGGCCGATCAGGGTGGCGCCGTCGAAGGCGCTCACCCGGTTTTTGTGCCGCAGGGTATCGACGTCCACGGTGAAGACCTCCTCGGGCGCGAAAGCCACCAGATCGGCGGCCGCACCGACACGGATCCGCCCAGACGGCAGGCCCACGAAGTCGGCCGTGGCACGGCTCATCCAGTGCAGCACCTGCTCGAGCGTGAGCCCGCGAGCCCTGGCGGCCGTCCACACGGCGGGCAGGCTCAGCTGCAGGCCGGAAATACCACCCCAGGCCAGGCCGAAGTCACCGCCGTGGCCGAGCTTGAGTTCCCGGGTGGCGGGGGAGTGATCGGAGGCTATGAGATCGATGACACCGTCGGCCAGGCCCTGCCAGAGCAGGTCACGGTTGTCCTCGCCGCGGATCGGCGGGCAGCACTTGAACGCCGTTGCGCCGTCGGCGATGCTCTCGGCGGCGAAGCTGAGGTAGTGCGGGCAGGTCTCCACCGTGATCGGCAGGCCCTCGGCGCGGGCCGCGGCCAGTCTGGGCAACACCAGTGCGGAAGACAGGTGCAGGATGTGGGCGCGCACGCCGGTGCGTCGCACGACGGCGATCACCTGGGCGATCGCGGCGTCCTCGGCCGCATCCGGTCGGCTGGCGACGAAGTCCCGGTAGCCGGTGCCGCCGGCGTTCTCGGCGCTTTCGAGCACGGACGGGTCTTCGGCGTGTACCACGAGCAGTCCGCCGAATCCGGCGATCTCGGTCGCAGCGGCCTCGAGTTGCTCCGAGGAGAGGTGCGGGAACTCGTCGACGCCGGAGGGGGAGAGGAAGGCCTTGAAGCCGAAGACCCCCGCGTCGTGCAGCGGCCGAAGCGAACCGAGGGTGCCCGGAATCGCACCGCCCCAGAAGCCCACATCGACCGTGGCTTGGGGCGCGGCCGCGGCGCGCTTGAGCTCGAGAGCCGGCACCGTCGTGGTGGGCGGGATGCTGTTCAGCGGCATGTCGATGATCGTGGTCACACCGCCGGCCGCGGCCGCGCGGGTGGCACTCGCGAAGCCCTCCCAGTCGGTGCGGCCGGGTTCGTTGACGTGCACGTGGGTGTCCACGATGCCCGGCTGCAGCACCTGGCCGACCGGGAGGGTGACGTCCTGCCGGGCCGCCAAGGGCGCATCCACCGGCGCGATCGCACGGATGACGCCGCCCGCGATCGCGACGGCCGCCGGGATGAAACCCTGCTCGGTGAGCACACGAGCCGAGCGGATGACCAGGTCGTACATCGGTTCTCCTTCTCGGTTTCTGTGCCGGTCCGAAACGACTCCAGCGGCCCCGTTCGGTGGCTCACCGCTCACCCTAGTGAAGTCGTTCTGGCCTCGTTCCGGGGTTCCGAAACCTGTCGGACACACGACATTCCCGGTGATGAAACACCGACGGTGCCCAGCAGGTCAGGCAGCCGGGTACCCTGCGACGTACGCGTCGATTTCCGCCAGGTAGGCCTGCTTCTCGGCGTCGGGCAGCCAGGAGGCCTGGAAGGAGTTCTTGGCCAGCTGCACCAGCTCGTCGGTGTCGAGCCCGGCCTTCTCGGCCAGCGCCAGGTAGTTGTCGGCCACGTAGGCGCCGAAGTAGGCGGGATCGTCGGAGTTGACGGTGACCAGGACACCGAAGTGGAGCAGGGCCACCATTTCGACGGCCTTCATGTCTGCCGTGACGAAGCTGTTCGACACCGGACAGCAAGTGAGCCCCAGGCCGCGCTCCCGCACCAGGGTGACCAGTTCCGGGTTCTCGACGATATTGGTGCCGTGGTCGATGCGGTCCACCTGGATCTCCTCGAGTACCTGGCGGATGTTCTCGATGCTGCCGACCTGGTCGATGTCGCAGTGCATGGTGAGCTTGAGGCCGTTCGCCCTGGCCAGCGCGAAGACCTCGGCGAACTTCGCCGGCGGGTTACCACGCTCGTCGGAGTCGAGGCCGACACCGATGAACCTGTCCAGATAGGGGAGTGCGGACTGCAGGGTCTCCAGCGCGCTCTCGGCCATGAAATCGCGCAGGAAGCAGAGGATCAGCTCCGCGGAGACGCCCAGACCGGCGGCATCCACGGCGGCCCTGTGGTAGCCGAGGATGACTGTTTCGATGGGGATGCCCCGCGAGGTGTGCGCCTGCGGGTCGAAGAACGCCTCCACCCGCCGCACCCCGTCGGCGGCGGCGCGGCGGAAATACGCGGCGGCGAGGTCGTAGAAGTCGGCCTCGGTGACGAGCACGTCCATCGCGGGGTAGTAGACGCCGAGGAAGCTCGCGAGCGAGTCGAACTCATAGGTGGCGCGCACCTGCTCCACCGTGCTCTGGCCGATGTCCACGCCGTTACGTCGGGCCAGCTCGAGTTTGAGCTCGGGTTCGAGGGTGCCCTCGAGGTGCAGGTGCAGTTCGGCCTTGGGCAGGCCGGCGACGAACGCGATGCTCGGTACGATAGCGGAAGACATTGGGGTTCCTTTCTGGGTGAACTCCGTGACGCTATCACGCCAGGGTTCCGGGACCGCTCGGGGAGGAATCCAGTGTTCCAGCACGACTTTTCGGACGTAATGAGCCGGAAATGATTCGGTCTTCGCGGCGTCACACGCAGCAATTAGTGTTCGAGTGATCCGAACATCTGTTGCAGCGGATGCGCTGCGTTGAAACACCTTGATCACCCCAGCAACGCAGTCACACCAGCAGCACCCCAGCACCGCAATCACAGCCGCACCGCAGCACATTCCATTTCAGCATTCAGGCATTCCGCCCCAGCACGCCGTTGAGTTCCACGGCAATCCCCGAGCACCATCGAGAGGACCGCGTCATGACGCAAGCCCCAGTTTCCCCGTTCACCCGTCGCTCGGCCAAGCGCGTCGGCACCGGCGTCGCCGTGGCCGCCGCACTCACCCTGCTGCTGTCCTCCTGCGCCGGCGACGCCGGCTCCGCCGAGTCGGGCTCCGGCGACGCAGCCTCGTTCGGCGAGGCAAGCATCCAGCTGTCCTGGATCAAGAACGCCGAGTTCATGGGCGAATTCGTGGCCGAGGATGCCGGCTACTTCGCCGAAGCGGGCTTCGACTCCGTCGACCTGATCCCCGGCCCGGCGTCGGCCGAGGCCGGCGTCATCTCCGGCAACGTCGATCTCGGCGTCGGCAACGCCATCTCCACGGGCACCGTCATCGCCGAGGAGGGCGCACCGCTGAAGATCATCGGGGCGACGTACCAGAAGAACCCGTTCACCATCCTCTCGCTCGCCGGCGTGGGCAACATCGCCACCCTCGACGACCTTGCGGGCAAGACCATCGGCGTCCAGGCCAGCAACCAGAGCCTGTGGGACGCCTTCCTCAAGGTCAATGAGATCGACCCGTCCACGATCACCGTCGTCCCGGTCGAGTACGACCCGACCCCGCTCTTCAACGGCGAGGTCGACGGATGGTTCGCGTACCTCACCAACGAGTCGATCGACGCCGAGCTGGCCGGTCTCGACCCCGTGAACCTGCCGCTGGCCGACAACGGCCTGCCTTTCGTCGCCGAGACGTTCACCGCCTCCGAGGATGCGATCGCCAACGACCGCGAGATGCTCAAGGCACTGCTGGTCGCCGAGATCAAGGGCTGGGCCGACGCGATCAACGATCCCGCTGCCGCCGCGAAGCTCACCGTCGACACCTACGGCAAGGACCTCGGGCTGACCATGGAGAAGGAGACCCGCCAGGCGGAGATCCAGGCCACCGACCTCGTCGTCAGCCCCGACACCGCGGCCAACGGGCTGTTCACCATCAGCGACGCGCTGCAGAAGGAGTCTGTCGCCACGCTCAAGGCCGCCGGTATCGACATCGACACCGCCACCCTGTTCGACATGAGCCTGCTGGCCGAGGTGTACGAGGAGAACCCCGACCTCATCGCCTACAGCAAGTAGCCACCCGCAGCACAACTCTCGTCGCGGCACCCGTCTCACCGAGGCGGGTGCCGTCGGCGATACTGAACTACCGGCATCCGACGACGCCCAGTAAGGAAAGTACGACGTGAGCACGATCGACACCGCTCCACCCATCGCTTCGGGAACCGGCCTGCACGGTACCGGCCTACACATTGAAGCGCTGCACAAGACCTTCTCGGTCGGTCGCAGGGAGGTTGTCGCGCTCGACAACGCGAACCTGCACACCGACAAGGGCAGCTTCCTTTCGCTGCTCGGCCCCTCCGGCTGCGGCAAATCCACGATCCTGCGGATCCTCGCCGGCCTGGAGAACCCGACCAGCGGCACCACCCGGGTGGACGGCAAGAGCCCCGCGGAACTCCGCAGCGGCCACGAACTCGGCATCGCCTTTCAAGACTCCGCCCTGCTGCCCTGGCGGAGTGTGCGCAGCAACATCAAGCTTCCGTTCGAGGTCGCCAGGATGCCCGTCGACGAGGACTACGTCACCGAACTCATCCAGCTCGTCGGCCTTGCCGGATTCGAGAAGGCCAAGCCGGCCCAGCTGTCCGGCGGGATGCGCCAGCGCGTCTCGATCGCCCGTTCCCTCGTGCTCAAGCCGTCGGTGCTGCTGCTCGACGAACCGTTCGGTGCCCTCGACGACATGACCCGGCAGCGCCTCAACATCGAGCTGCTGCGCATCTGGACCGAGAAGCCCGCGACGACCTTGATGGTCACCCACGGGATCTCCGAGGCGATCTTCCTCAGCGACCAAGTGGCCGTGATGAGTCCGCGGCCCGGCCGCGTCAAGGAAGTCATCGAGATCGACCTGCCCCGCCCGCGCCTGCCCGAGATGATGCGCAGCCCCGAATTCCACGCCCTGCACGACCGGGCGTCCGAACTGCTCTTCGGCGCCGACACCCCGGCCGCCGCCGGGGCGCACTGATGCCGGTCAGCCGCGGCCTGCCCGGTTGGGCCACCGGGCTTCTCGGCGTAATCGTCGTGGTGGCCCTGTGGTGGATCAGCGCGCTCACCATCTTCCAGAACGCCGGCTCGGTGCCCGGCGGTGCCATCCCCACCCCGGCCGAGGTATTCCGCCAGTTCGCCGGCGACGGCATCGGCTTCTACCTGCCGCACATCACCATGACCCTCAGCGAAGCGGCGATCGGGTTCCTCTGGGGCAACGGCCTGGCGCTGCTGCTGGCCGGACTGGTCCTGGTGCTGCCGCGCATCGAGAAGATCGCGCTGCAGATCGCCGTGATCACCTACTGCGTGCCGATCGTGGCGATCGGCCCGATCGCATATACCGTGATCGGCCCGCCGCGCGGCGACCCGTCCGGCACCGCGATCTTCCTGGCCGCCATGTCGGTGTTCTTCACCACGGTGGTCGGCTCGTTGGTGGGGCTCAAGGCCGCCGACACGGCCAGTCTCGACCTCGTCACCGTGTACGGCGGCACCAAGTTCACCCAGCTGCGGAAGGTCAGGCTGATCGCCGGGCTGCCCAGCGTGCTGAACGCCCTGCAGATCGCGGCTCCGGCCGCGCTGCTCGGCGCCATCCTCGGGGAATACCTCGGCGGCGCCGAGCGGGGCCTCGGCCTGGCCATGCTCGCCGCCGGCAACGCCGCGAACGTGGAACGGGTCTGGAGCCTCGCCCTCGTCGCGGGACTGCTGGCCGGCATCGGCTACCTGCTCTTCGCGCTGATCTCCCGTTTCGCCACCCCCTGGACCACCGGACGGAGCAGCTCATGAGCGCGCAAACCCATGTTGCCGAGGCCATCGTCGTTCAGGCCGCTGTCCTCACCAAGAGCAGCGGGACGCAGGCGCGCGGCATCGGCGCCTACATCGGCCGGGCCCTGGCGACGGGCCTGCTGACGCTCGTGATCGTCCTCGTCGCCTGGCAGGGCCTGATCCTGCTGCTGGGGATCTCGCCGTTCATCGCCAAGGGACCGCTGGATGTGTTCAACTGGCTCTTCACGGTGCCGGATGCCGCCGAGAACCGGGCGCTGATCCTCACCAACCTCGGTGTCACCCTCACCGACGCGTTCCTCGGTTTCGTCGCCGGGCTGCTGCTCGCCCTGGTGCTGGCCACCCTGTTCACCTTGTCGAAGGGCATCGAGCACGCGCTGATGCCCATCGCCCTGCTGCTGCGCAGCGTGCCGCTGGTGGCCTTCGTCCCGGTGCTGATCCTCATCACCGGCCGCGGACCGAGCATCGCCGTGGTGACCGGTGCCATCGTGGTGCTCTTCCCGGCCCTGGTGAACATCGCCTTCGGCCTGCGGTCGGCGTCCCCTCAGGTCAGCGACGTCATCGCCGTCTACGGCGGCACCCCGTTCACCGCGCTCCGCAAGGTGGCGCTGCCCAGCTCGCTGCCGTCGTTCTTCGCCGCCGTCAAGATCTCCATCCCCGGCGCCATCACCGGCGCACTGCTGGCCGAGTGGCTCGCCACCGGCCAGGGCCTGGGCTACGGCATCGTCGTCGCGGTCTCGCAGGTGAAGAACTTCGAGGTGTGGTCGTCCGTCGTGGTCATCACCATCGTCTCGATGGTGCTCTACGGTGTGGCGCAGTTCGCCGAGAACCTGGTGCTGCGACGGATGGGCATGGACCAGAGCGCGAGCAACTGACCGTGCTCGAAATCGCCGGCGCACTCCTGGACGCCCTCGCGGAGGGTCGCCGGGTGGCCGTGGCGACGGTGACCCGGGTGTTCGGCAGCGCGCCGCGCACCCTCGGTACGGCCATGGCCGTCACCGACTCCGGTGCGGTACTCGGCAGCATCTCCGGCGGCTGCGTCGAGGGTGCGATCTACGACAGTGCCCAGGAGGTGCTCGAGACCGGCCGCGGGCACCTCACCGAATTCGGGGTGAGCGATGACGACGCGTTCGCCGTAGGGCTGTCCTGCGGCGGCACCGTCGAAGTGTTCCTCGCCGAGATCGCCCCGGCCGGGCGCAACGCCATGACCGCGGAGGTGCGCGCCCAGCTGGAGCGAGCCGCGGCCGGCCAGGCCGCCGGGCTCGCCCTGGTCGTCGCGGGAACGGGGACCGGCCTGATCCTGGCACCGGACGGCGCAACCGACCGCGCAACCGGCCGCGGGGAGTCCGCCGGCCTCGACGCCGACTCGGTACGCCGCATCCGGGCGCAGCTGGCCGCCGCTGTCAACGCCGGTGAGACCACCCTGGGCTCGGTGGACTGCGACGGGGCGATCAGCCGGGTGCTCTACCTCGTGGCCCAGGCCCCGCCGCGCTGCCTGATCTTCGGCGCCGTGGACTTCGCCGGCGCTCTGTCGGCCGCCGCGACCCTGCTGGGCTATCGGGTCACCGTCTGCGATGCCCGCGCCGTGTTCGCCACCCCGGAACGTTTCCCGACCGCTGCGGAGGTGGTGGTCGAGTGGCCGAGCGACTACCTCGCCCGCACCCACACCGACGCCCGCACCGTGGTGTGCGTGCTCACCCACGACGAGAAGTTCGACCTGCCGCTGCTCAGCACGGCCCTGAGCCTGGACGTCGGCTACGTGGGCGCCATGGGGTCCCGGCGCACCCACGAAAGACGGATGCTGCGCCTACGAGAGGCGGGCGTCTCCGCCGCCGCCCTCGACAGGCTGCACTCGCCGATCGGCCTGGACCTCGGCGCGAGCAGCCCGGCGGAGACGGCGGTGTCGATCCTCGCCGAGGTTCTCGCCACCCGCTCCGGGGCATCCGGCGCCCCCCTGCGGGACCGGCAGGGCCCGATTCACCCCTCGGTCTGACGCGACCGATTCCCCTCCGGGCTGACCGGGATTTTCCTTCAGCCCTCACCCCATTCGGGGGACGAATCGGGCGCGCCCGCGCATTAGCGTGCTCACCGAATCCCTTGAATGGAGGAGTCACCATGACCAGCACACGGCAGGCACCGGGCAGCACGACCGGGGCGGAAACCAACAACTACACAACCGACAGCGGTACGTCGGGCTGGACCGGCTGGATAGTCTTCGCAGGCGTCATGATGTTGATGATGGGCGCGTTCCACGTCATCCAGGGCCTGGTCGCACTGTTCCAGGACACCTATTACCTCGTCGGCCAGGAAGAACTGGTGGTGCAGGTCGACTACACGACCTGGGGCTGGGTGCACACGATCCTGGGTGCTGTGGTGATCCTGGCCGGCGTCGCCCTGCTCGCGGGGCAGATGTGGGCACGAGTCGTCGCCGTCATCCTGGCGTTCGGAAGCGCCCTGGTGAACATCGCCTTCCTCGGCGCCTACCCGCTCTGGTCGCTCACCATGATCGCCATCGACGTTTTGGTGATCTACGCGGTGACCATGCACGGCAAGGAAATGAAGCCGATCAGCTCCTAGCCCTGGCGCTGTGAGCCACGTGCGACCGCCTGTCAGGCGCCCCTGTTCATCAGGCGCCACAGGCGGTCGCGCGACATCGGCAGTTCGTACGAGCGGATGCCGAGAGCATCGCGCACCGCGTTGGCCAGCGCCGGCGCCACCGGGTTGTACGGCGACTCGCTCATCGACTTGGCGCCGTACGGCCCCAGGTCGTCGGCGGTGTCCGCGAAGTACACCTCGGTCACCGGCAGGTCCGCCAGCTGCGGTATGTGATAGTTGCGCAGCACCCTGGTTTCAACGGTGCCGGCGCCGTCGAGGATGAGTTCCTCGTACAGCGCGGTACCGATGGCCTGCGCCACCCCGCCCTCGATCTGGCCGCGGCACTGTTCGGGATTCATCACGAAGCCGGCATCCGCGGTCTGGATGGACTGCAACATGCGCACCTCGCCGGTGGCGGTGTTCACGGCCACCCGGAACGCGTGCACGTTGAATGCCAGCGAACGGCGGGCGCCGTCCTCCCGGCCGGTTCCGGTGAGGCCGTCCGGGCCGGAAAGCGCGGCCAGCGGCACGAACACGTCGCCGGCCCGCAGTCCGTCGGCCGCCAGGACGAAGTCCCCGGCCGCAATGCCGGTGAGTCGGGCCGCTTTCTCGCGCAGCAGACCGGCCAGCTCGAGCGCCGCGCCGTGCACGGCCTTGCCGGCCACCACTACCCCGGCCGACCCGAAGGCGCCGGTGTCGTAGCCGGCGGCGTCGGTGTCGGACTGGCGGATCTCGATGCGATCCGGGCCGGTGTTCAGCACCGTCGCCGCGATCTGGGTGTGCACCGTCGTGGTGCCGTTGCCGAACTCGGCGGTGCCCACCCGCACCAGGTAGCGTCCATTCTGGTCCAGGGTGATGGTCGCCTGCGAGAAGTGGCCGCGCGGCGGGGTCGTCGCGATCATCGCCGACGCCATGCCCTCGCCCACCCGCCAGGTGGCGCCGGTCGGGGCGGTCACCCCAGTGCCGCGAGTCAGGGCCGCCTGGGCCAGGTCGAGGCACTGGTCCAGGCCATAGCTGGCGAAGCCGATGTCGTCGCCCTCCTGATGGGTCACCACAAGAGGGTCGCCGGGGCGCACCGAGTTGATCCGGCGGATGTCGAACGGGTTCAGGCCCAGCTCGACGGCGAGTTCGTCGAGGGCGCACTCGATCCCGTAGATGACCTGGCCCAGCCCGTAACCGCGGAACGCGCCCGACGGCGGATTGTTCGTGTACACGGCCTGAGCATCCACCCGTTTGTTGGGCACGTTGTACAGCGCCACGGACTCGCTGGTGCCGTGGAACATGACGCCGGGGGCGTGGTTGCCGTATGAGCCGGTGTCGGAGAGCACGTCGACCGTCAGGGCGGTGAGCCGGCCGTCGCCCGTGGCAGCCAGGGTGACGCCTACCCGCATCGGGTGCCGAGTGGGCGAGGCGGCGAGTTCGTCGGTGCGGGTGAACTCGTACTGCACGGGCCGCCCGGTCTTCAGCACCGCGAGGGTCACGATGTCCTCGGTGAGGATCTCCTGCTTGCCGCCGAAGCCGCCGCCGACGCGGGCGGTGAACACCCGCACGGCCTCGAGATCGAGGTCGAAGATGCGGCTGATCTCCTTCTGCACCAGGAACGGTACCTGGGAGCTGGTACGCAGCACGAGCCGTTCGTCCTCCAGCCAGCCGATGGTGGCGTGGGTCTCCAGCTGGGTGTGGGCGACCCGCTGGGTCTGCCAGGTTCCGGTCACCACGGTGTGCGCAGTGGCCAGTGCCGCCGTCACATCGCCGTACTCGCCGTGCAGCTCGGCGACGAGGTTCCGGGACGGGTCGGCCAGGCGGCTGATCGTCGCATCCTTCTCGCCGTGCACCAGCGGGGCGCCGGGGCGCAGCGCTTCGGCGGGGTCGAAGACCGCGGGCAGTAACTCGTAGTCCACCTCGAGCAACCGGCAGGCGTGCTCCGCGATGGCCACGGAATCGGCGACCACCGCGGCCACCCGCTGGCCGCGGTGCCGCATCACGGAGTCCAGAACCAGGCTGTCATCGGGGTCGTCGAGCCGGCTCTCGTGCCGGGCCGAGGAGTACAGGGCGGCGGGGGAGTCGGCGGCGCTGAGCACGGCGTGCACCCCGGGCAGGGCGCGGGCGGCGGTGTCGTCGAGGGAGATCACCCTGGCGTGGGCGTGCGGGCTCCGCAGCACGGCGAGGTGCAGCAGGCCCGGCACGGCCACGTCGAGGGTGTACGGCTCCTGTCCGCTGACCACCCTGGCGGCGGCGGGGGCGCGGAGCGAGCCGCCCACGCGGCCGTCGGTGGCGGAGGTGCGCGCGGTGGTTCGGGGCTTGGTGGGGCGCACCGGGCCGAGGCCGGAGATCGGGGCGGCGACCGGTGCGGAGCCGGCTGCGGAGTCGGGGGTTGCCGCATCCGCTGCACCGGCGGCGGTCTGTTGGTGGTCGTGGTCGTGCCCGCAGCCGCCGTCGGCCGGGGTGTGCCGGTCGCGGATGGCGTCGTCGATGGCCCGGTAGCCCGTGCACCGGCACAGGTTGCCCTTGAGCAGGCGGGGCAGGTCGTCGAGCTGGTGCTCCTGGATGGTCGACGCCGTCACGATCATGCCCGGCGTGCAGAAGCCGCACTGGAAACCGGCCGCGTCGATGAAGCGCTGCTGGATCGGGGCCAGGGTCTCCGGCCCGCCGATGCCGGTGGCGGTGGTGACCTCGCGACCCTCGGCGCGGTAGGCCGGGTAGATGCAGGAGTGCACCGGGGTGCCGTCCACGAGCACCGAGCAGGCGCCGCAGTCGCCGGTGTCGCAGCCCTTCTTGACCTCGAAGTGTTCCTGCTGGCGCAGGTAGGTGCGCAGGGCCTGGCCGGCCGCGGCCGGCGCGTCGATCGGGTTGCCGTTCACGGTCAGCTTCATGCGCGGCTCCCGTCGCCGGTGCCGGGTCTGGGCGGGTCTGCCGGCGCGGCCAGTTCTTGGCGGATTTCCTCGCCGAGCAGTCCGCTCATGGCGCGGCGCCAGTCCGCGGCGCCGTGCGCATCCGTGAACCAGGCGTCCAGACCTGCGATGTCGGCGGCCAAGGCGGCCGAATCGGGCAGAGAGGGGTAGCGCAGTTGCACCGGGCGCACGGTGCCGCCGGTCACGGTGAGCACAAAACGGCCGTCGGTGTCGAGGCGGCCGATGAGCACGGCGCCGGAGCGGCCGAGGGGGGACAGGGCGATCTTGCGGTACGCGGTGCGGGCAGTGAGCGTGGCGGCGGGCACGTGGATGGAGCGCAGCACGTCGCCGGGTTCGAGCACGTTGGTGGTGTTGCCGGTGACGAAGTCGAGGGCCGGCATCCGGCTGTCGGTGCCGTCGGCGTGCCAGATCAGGACCTCGGCGTCGAGGGCGGCGGTGAGGCAGATCATCGGGCCCGCGGGCAGCGAGGTGCACAGGTTGCCGCCGACGGTGGCGACGTTCCAGACCTTGAAGGAGCCGAACAGGGCCGTGCAGGCCAGGTGGAAGATGGGGTGGGCGACCCAGCCGGGCTCGGCGGGCATCCGCGACAGTTCGGCGAGGGTGCAGGTGGCGGCGATCTCGAGTCCGTCTGCGCCGGTGGTCAGCGCCGGCCAGCCCATGGTCTGCAGGTCGACGAGGCCGGTGAGGTGGATGCGCGGGTCGGCGAAGAGTTCGGAGCCGCCGGCCAGCGGCACCACGGTCTCGCCGAGGGCGGCCAGGTCGGCGCGGGTGCGGGCCTGCGTGATGGTCGCAACGGTGGTCAGGTCCATCCGTGCCTCCCAAGGTCGTGGATGCGCAGCATCCGGGTGTCGCCGGGCCTGTGGGCCCGCCGAGGGGCGCCCTCGCGGGCGCCGACATCCCTAGTCAAGCGCAGCATTGTGTCGGTCGTGTAAACCGGCCCGGCCGCCCTCAGCCGATGCCCAGTTTTGTGGCGTGATCTGGGTGCACCTGTTGCCCGTGCGGACTTCTGCGCCCGTGTACCGGGATTATTTGTCCGTTGGGGGAACCGTTGGCGGGGCGTCGGGGGACGGGTCAGCCGAGCGCGGCGACCCACTCGGTGCTGCCGTCGGTGAAGCCCTGTTCCTTCCAGATGGGCACGCGGGCCTTGATCTCGTCTACCAGGGCGGCGCAGGCCGCGAAGGCCTCGGCCCGGTGCGCGGACGCCACGGCGCAGGCCAGCGCCACGTCGCCGATGCCCAGATCGCCCACCCGGTGCGCGGCGGCGATCCGGCAGCCCGGGTGGGCCAGGGCCACCTCGTGCGCGACCTCCTCGAGCACGGTCTGGGCGCTCGGATGGGCGCTGTAGCGCAGCCAGGTCACGCCGCGGTCCTCGTCGTGGTTGCGCACAACACCCGCGAACGACACGACGGCGCCTGCTGTGGCGTCGGCCACGGCATCCGTACACTCGTCGACGGTGATGGGGGTGTCGTCGACGCGGGCGAACAGCACGTGCGGGGTGGGCTCAGTGGCCATGTCGGGGGTCCTTAGGGGGTGTGCCAGTACGGGGTACGGCCTTGGGCGATGGGGCCTTCGACGATGAGGCCTTGGCTGGAGCGGCCTGGTGGTCGGCGGCGGCCGGCGTGCCGGCATGGTCGACTCCGCGCACCTGGTCGATGAGGTGGTCGAGCAGCTCGGCGAGCACGGCCAGCCCGTCGCGCACGCCCCCGGTGGAACCGGGCAGGTTGATCACGACGGTGCGGCCCCTGGCGATGCCCGCGTAACCGCGAGAGAGCACGGCGAGCGGTGTGGCGGCCGTGCCCCGCCGCCGCAGCTCCTCCATGATTCCGGGCAGCTGGCGATCCAGCAGCGGCAGGGTCTGCTCCGGGGTCTGGTCGGTGGGGCTCACGCCGGTGCCGCCTGTCGTGATGACCAGGTCGAGGCCGGCTTCGATGGCCGCGGCCAGAGCGTCGCCGACGGGTTCGCCGTCGGCGACGACGGCCCGGTCCAAGACCAGCCAGCCGCGCTCGCGCAGCCAGGCATCGATGACGGGTCCGGTGCGGTCGGTGTACACGCCGGCGGCCGCGCGGGTCGACGCCACGATCACCTGCCCGGTGCGCCCGTCGCCGGGCCGTCCGCTCGGCCCGACGGTCGCGCTCACTCGGTGCTCCAGTCGCCGCTCTTGCCGCCGGACTTCGCCAGCACCCTGATGTCGGTGATCACCGCGTGTTTGTCCACGGCCTTGATCATGTCGTACAGGGTGAGCGCCGCCACGGACACCGCGGTCAGCGCCTCCATCTCGACACCGGTCACCCCGGTGGTCTTCACCGTCGCGCTGATGAGCACCCGATCGTCACCGGGAGCGAAGTCGATGGTGGCACCGCTGAGCGGGAGGGGGTGACAGAGCGGGATCAACGCCGAGGTCTGCTTGGCGCCCATGATGCCGGCCACCCTGGCCACGGCGAGGGCCTCGCCCTTGGGTAGTTCGCCGGCGATCAGCAGGGCGATCACGTCGGGCCGGGTGATCAGCGTGGCCGTGGCGGTGGCTCGTCGTTTGGTGACGGGCTTGTCGGTCACGTCCACCATGAGGGCGGCGCCGTCGGCGCGCACGTGGCTGAGCCGGCCGGGCGGGGCCGGGGTGTTGTCGGACGGTGTTTCAGTCATCGATACTCCAATAGTCCACGGGTTCGCCCGCGGCGACACTGCCGACCCCGACGGGCAGGTGCACGAGCACCGTCGCGGTGGCATAGGCGTGCAGGAGGTGCGAACTGGCACCGCCCACCAGTTCGAGGGCGCCGTCTGGGCGCAGGATGCCGCGCCGCAGCTGGTGCTTGCCGGCCGGCGACTCCACCGGCGCGGCGAGGGGGGCGCTCCGCAACTCCCGGTCGGGTCTCGCCAGTCCGGCCAGGCGCCGCAGCACCGGCCGCAGGAACACCTCGAACGAGATGAGGGCGCTCACCGGGTTGCCGGGGAAGGTGATCACGGGCACGGTGGTGATCGGCACGGTGGTGCTCGGCACAGCGTTGATCGGCACAGTGTTGATCGGCACCGCGATCGCGCCGAGCCCCTGCGGGCCGCCGGGCTGCATCGCGACGTGCTGGAAGGTCACACCGAGGGGGCCCAGCGCGTCGCGCACCACCTCCCGGGCCCCGGCGCTGACGCCGCCGACGGTGACCACGAGGTCCACCTCCGGGGCCTCGGCGAGGAGGGCGAGGAGGTCGGCGGCATCGTCGGAACGGCACGGCCGGGCGGTCACCGTGCAGCCGGCATCCCGCAGGGCCTGGCCGAGGATGACGCTGTTGGAGTCGTAGATCTGGCCGGCGGCCAGGTTCTCGCCGGGCTCGCGGATCTCGTGGCCGGTCGCGATGAGCAAGACCCTGACACGCCGCAGCACGGAAACCGAGGTCAGCCCGGTCCCGGCGAGGACCCCGTACTGGGCCGGGCCGAGCCGGGTTCCCGCGTCGAGGAGCTTGTCACCGGGGTGCACGTCGCTGCCGGTCGGGCGCACGAACCCGCCGACCGGAACGGCGGCGCGGAACGAGACGCTCTGAACCTCGGGAGACATGCCGTCGGGGTCCTGCGGCTGGAAGCGGGGCGGATCGGCCTGCTCGATCGGCACCACGGCATCCGCGCCCGCCGGGATCGGCGCGCCCGTCATGATCGGGGCGGCGGTGCCCGGCGCCAGCTGCCCGGCGGGGTCACCCGCGGCGATCCGGTCGGCCACGGTCAGGGTGGTCGGTGTGAGCTCCGAGGCCGCCGCGAGGTCCCCGGCGCGCACGGCATAGCCGTCCATCTGTGAGTTGTCGAAGGGGGGCAGCGCCACGGGGGAGTCGACGGCGATCGCGAGGGACCTGTCCCGGTAGCTGTCGGGGTCACCGGTCAGTCGAGCACTCGAGAGGGGGAGCACCTCAGCGGCGCGGTTGTGGAAGAGCGGTGCGAGAAGCGCCGCCACGGCCTCCCGGTGCTGGTCGATCGTTCGCGCGCTCATGCCACCATCTTGCCGCAGTTCGCCGCCGCGAAGCCGTGTGTGCACCGGCTCCGGCGGCGGCCGGCGCAGCCCGGTTGCTTGAAGGCGGCTCGGCCCGGGCGTATCGTGCCTCGAATACACGGGCCGTAGGACGGGCTCTCATACGGAAGGGCAACTCATGGGACACCTCGTGGTGCAGCAGTTCGTGACCCTCGACGGCTTCGCGGCCAACCTCGACAACGAGTTCACGGCCTACGAACTTCTCGACGGCCGCACCGACGAATTCGACCGGAGCCAGCTGGCGTGGCTCGAGGGCGTCGAGACAATGGTGCTCGGCGCCAACACGTACCGCATGTTCGTGGGCTACTGGCCCACACCGGAAGCGGCGGACGAGGTCCTCACCGGCCCACTCAACGCTTTGCGTCGCCACGTGTTCTCCCGCACGCTCAGCCACGCCCCGTGGGGCGACCTGCCCGCGGCGACCCTGGAGTCCGGCGACGCCGTCGAGGCCATCCGCCGGATCAAGGCCGAGACCAGCGGCATCGTCGTGCTGTGGGGCAGCCTGAGCCTCAGCCGGGCCTTCTTCGCCGCCGGCGAGGTGGATGAGGTGCGCCTCGTGGTGATGCCCGTCGTGATCGGCGCCGGCCGCGGGGTGTTCCCGGCCGACTCCGACCCGGCCGTTCTCGACCTGCGCGGTGCGCAGAGCTTCGATGACGGCCTGGTCGAGCTTCACTACGCCCTGCGCGCCGCTCCGGAGTGGTGACCCGTCGTAGGCTGGACGAACGGGCCGGTAGGTACGGCCCGCCCACCGACGAAGGGTTCATCACCATGCAGGTGCAGGTGCGCTATTACGCCGCGGCCAAGGCGGCGAAGGGGGTAGCTGAGGAAACCCGCGACCTGCCGGCCGGGGCCACCATCGGCGCCTTCCTGACGGATCTCGGCAGTAGCTCGCCCGCCGTCTTCGCCCGCTGCTCCTTCATCGTGAACGGAACGGCCACCACCGACCGCGCCCGCGTGCTGAACGAGGGCGACAGGCTCGACGTCCTGCCGCCGTTCGCCGGCGGCTGACCTGTCCGGAGGGTCAGGGCGCTACGGCGTCACAACGGCGAAGGTCGGATCCGGGCTGTCCAGCAGCGCGAACAACCTCGGCAGCACGCCGGCGTCCCCGGTCATGTCCACCCCGCTGAAGGAGCCGCCGGCCACGGCCTGGGCCAGCCGGGCGTGGGTGATGCGCACGTTGAGGTCCGCCGGGCGGGGTCTGTCGATCGGATAGTGGATCAGCGCTCCGTGGCTGAGCTCCAGCCTGTAGAGCTCCCGCGTGTCCGTGATCACCCAGTTGATGGCGAAGCCCTCGTTCCACGACCGGGGCCCCACCAGCCGGATCGCCAGGGTGTCGAAGAGCTGGGTGACGGTGAGCACGTCGAGCAGACCGCCGGCCTCGAGGTCGTTGCGGCCCACGCCGTACCGCAGCTCGGTCGCCCCGGTGAGGAAGACGTTCCGCCAGGTGGCGTTCTCCGCGCCGAAGCCCAGCCGCTCCAGGCCCGTGGCCAGCAGTTCGCGGGCCGCGCCGTCACCGGGGTCGGCGAAGACGGCGTGACTGGCCAGCTCCACGGCGAACCGCAGATCACCGGCATCCAGGTAGCGCCTGGCGTGCTCGAGGGTGGCTGCGACGCCGCCCATCACATCGACGTACCGGGTGGCCGCGGCCGTCGGCGGATGCTGCCACAGGTGCGCCGGGTTGCCGTCGTACCAGCCGAGGTAGCGCTGGTAGATCGCCTTGACGTTGTGGCTCACCGACCCGTAGTAGCCGTGGGTGTGCCATTTCCCGGCCAGCGACGGCGGCATTTCGAAGTCCTCGGCGATCTCGCTACCGGTCTGGCCCTGGTTCATCAGTCGTACGGTCTGGTCGTGCAGGTAGGCGTAGAGGTCGCGCTGCTCGGTGAGGAAGGCGACGATGGCGTCGGTTCCCCAGGTCGGCCAGTGGTGCGACGCGAATTCCACGTCGGACCGGTGGCCGAACAGTTCGGTGGCCTCACTCAGGTAACGGGACCACATGCGGGGGTCGCGCACCTGCGCCCCGCGCAGGGTGAGCAGGTTGTGCATGGTGTGGGTGGCGTTCTCGGCCATGCACAGGGCGCGCTGCGCCGGGAAGTACAGGTTCATCTCCGACGGGCACTCGGTGCCGGGGGTGAGCTGGAAGACGATCCGCACGCCGTCGAGCTCCTCTTCCTGGCCCGTCGCCGTGATGTCGAGGGTGGGCACGACCAGGCCGATGCTGCCTGTCGACGCGCCGGCGCCAAGGCCGATACCGATTCGGCCGGCGGCGTTCCGGGCCAGTGGGTGCCCGTCGTAGTAGTAGCCGCGGCGGAACATCGCGGTTCCGGCGTAGACGTTCTCGGACACCGCGTTGTCGAGAAAGTGTTCGGGGGCGACGATGGGGATGCCGGTGTCGGGTTCGATCACACCGAGCACGCCGCCGAAGTGGTCGGCGTGAGCGTGGGTGTACACGACCGCCGACACCGGGCGGTCGCCGCGATGGCTGCGGTACAGCGCCAGTGCGGCCGCCGCGGTCTCCGCCGAGATGAGCGGGTCGATCACGATGACCCCATGGTCGCCCTCGACGAGAGTCATGTTGGACAGGTCGAAGCCGCGTACCTGATAGATGCCCTCGGTCACCAGGTAGAGGCCGTGCCTGGCGGTCAGGGCGCTCTGCCGCCAGAGACCGTCGTGCACATTCTCCGACCCCGCACCGGCCAGGAAGGCGAGGGACTCCATCTCCCAGACCACCCGGCCGTCGGCGGCGTGGACGATCAGGGGGTCGAGGGTGCCGAGGAAACCACGGTCGACGCCCTCGTCGCTGCCGCGCGACCCCGTCGCCGTGTTCCCGGTTGGATGTTTGTCATCGCCCATGATGACCACCTCTCTTGCCGTGCTCTCTCGGGACGTTCTACCGTGCCCGTTGCGCACACCATAACCGGGCGCCCACCCGGCAACCACCCCGCGATTTCCACGGGCCAGGCGCCAGTGCGGGCATCACCCTCGGTGCTGCCCACCTCGACCGGGACGCCAGCCGGCTCTCCTACTGCTGTCTCAACGTGCGGCGAGATCAGTACCGCGCTTTGTCCGGTTCGATCTGCCGCACCCAGTCGTCGACGCCGCCCGCGAGGTGGGTGACCGCCGACCAGCCGTTGTCGCGGAGCACCTCTCGGGCGTACTCGGACCGGGCGCCGTGGTGGCAGTAGAGGACGACGCGGTCGTCGGGTTCCATCACCGTGCGGGCCTCGTCGGTGAGCAGCTGCGCCATCGGCACCAGCGCCGATCCGTCGATGGCGACGATGTCGCGCTCCCACGGCTCCCGGATGTCCACGAGCACGAAGTCGGCGAGCCCCGCCTGCCGGTCGGCGAGCAGGCCGGCGAGCTCGGCCGAGGTGACCTCGTCGGGTACCGGTGCGCCGGGGCGCGCCTGCACCGGGATCGGGTGGGTGTGAACCTGGCTGTGGCTGGTGTCGCGGGGCGGGTCGGCGGCCGCGGCCGGCTCGAGGGGGCCGGTCACACCTGTCGCGGCGGCCGCACCGTATGGCACCTCCCGCCAGGAGGCGTCGAGGCCGTCGTGCACGAGCAGCCGGCCGAACAAGGGTTCGCCGAAGCCCACGATGAGTTTGAGCGTTTCGGTGGCCATCATGGCGCCGACGCTGGCGCACACCGAGCCGAGCACTCCGGCCATGGCGCAGGTTTCGGCCTCGTCGGCGCCCGGGGTGCTCGGGAACAGGTCTTCCAGGCGGGTGCCGTCGGCCGGCCCGTCGACCCAGAACGTCGTGACCAGGCCGTCGAAGCGCAGCACGGAGCCCCAGATGTACGGCTTGTGCAGCAGCGCCGCGGCGTCGTGGGCGAGGTGGCGGGTGGCGAAGTTGTCGGTGCCGTCGATGACGATGTCGTAGTCGGCGATCAGGGCGAGCACGTTGGCAGCCGTCAGGCGGGTCTGATGCGCCACGACCTCGATCAGCGGGTTGTGCGCGCGCAGGGCGGCCGCGGCGGCCTCGGCCTTGGGGCGGGCCAGGTCGGCCATCGTGTAGATGGTCTGGCGGTGCAGGTTGGAGACCTCCACGCTGTCGGAATCCACGATGCCGAGAGTGCCGACGCCCGCGGCGGCCAGGGCGGTGAGCACCGGGGAGCCCAGCCCGCCGGCACCGATCATCAGCACCCTGGCGGCCGCGAGGCGGCGCTGACCGAGATCGCCGACCTGCTCGAGCGAGACCTGTCGGGCGTAGCGTTGGCGTTGGGCCGGGGTGAGCGGCGGTCCCGGCGAAACCAGGGGAGCGTGCGGCATGGTGGCCCTTTCTGCTGGCTTCCAGCCTAGGCCTGAACCGCGCCAGGACGGCCGGCGCCGGCGTTTCGTATCCCGCCGTCATCCTCTGCCGGGGCCCGGCCTGTGGCGGTACCCTGAAGTATGACGTTCGTCGCACCACCCTCTGCCCCCGCGCGTGACCAGGCTCCGCATCACGAGAGCCTGCCTGACGGGAGCCTGGCCGACCAGACTCTGAGTTCCGATGAGGTGCTGCGGATTCGCAATGACTTCCCGGTGCTGCACCAGCTCGTCAACGGGCATCCGCTGGCCTACCTCGACTCCGGTGCCACCTCGCAGAACCCGATCAGCGTGATGGAGGCCGAGCAGGAGTACTACGAGCAGCGGAACGCCGCCGTGCACCGCGGCGCGCACACCCTGGCCTTCGCCGCCACCGAGGTGTTCGAGGCCGCCCGCGCCACGGTCGCCGCGTTCGTCGGCGCCCGGGAAGACGAGATCGTCTGGACCTCCAACGCCACCGAGGGTGTGAACCTCGTCTCGTACTCGTTCTCCAACGCGTCCCTCGGCCTCGGCGGCGCCGCCGCCGCCCGCTTCAAGCTGGGGTCCGCCGACGAGATCGTCGTCACCGAGATGGAGCACCACTCCAACCTCATCCCCTGGCAGCAGCTGGCGCTTCGCACCGGAGCCACCCTCCGTTTCATCCCGGTTCTGCCGGACGGCACCCTCGACATGGCCGCCGCCGCCGAGATCCTGAACCCGCGCACCCGGCTGCTGGCCGTCACCCACGCCTCCAACGTGGTGGGCACCATCAACCCCATCGACGAGCTCGTGGCCATGGCCCACGCCGTCGACGCCCTGGTCTTCCTGGACGCCTGCCAGTCGGCGCCGCACCTTGCCCTGGACCTCACCGCGCTCGACGTGGACTTCGCGGTGTTCTCCGGGCACAAGATGCTCGGCCCCACCGGCATCGGCGTGCTCTACGGCAAGGCCGAGCTGCTCGCCGCGATGCCGCCGTTCCTCACCGGTGGGTCCATGATCACCACCGTCGACATGCAGGGCGCCGAGTTCCTCACCCCGCCGCAGCGGTTCGAGGCCGGCACCCAGCGCATCTCCCAGGCCATCGCGCTGGCCTCCGCGGTCGACTACCTCAGCCACACCGGCATGGGCCGCATCCGCACCCGCGAAGCCGAACTCGGCCGCCGGCTCGTCGAGGGCGTCACCGCCATCCCCGGCGTGCGGCTGCTCGGCCCCGGACTCGGGGTCGAACGCATCGGCCTGGCCGCGGTGGATGTCGCCGGCGTGCACGCGCACGACGTCGGCCAGTTCCTCGACGAGGCCGGCATCGCCGTGCGGGTCGGGCACCACTGCGCCCAGCCGCTGCACAAGAAACTCGGCGTCACCGCGTCCACCCGCGCGAGCACCTACCTGTACACGACCGACGACGAGGTCGACCAGTTCCTGGCCGTGCTCGCCGAGGTCGGCCCGTTCTTCGGAGTAGCCCGATGACCTCGTCCGCCATGCAGCAGCTGTACCAGCAGATCATCCTCGACCACGCGAAGTCCGCGCACGGCGCCGTCGCCGAGCTGTCGGAGCTCGACGAGGACGCGGCAGCGGCCGCCGCCGCCGCCGGTCTGCGCCAGGCCCAGTCGCACCAGGTGAACACCACCTGCGGCGATGAGATCACCGTGCGGGTGGCCCTGTCCGGCGCCGGGGCGGATGCCCGGATCGACGGCTTCGCCTGGCGGGGCGTCGGCTGCTCCATCTCGATGGCGTCGGCCTCAGTGCTCAACGACACCGTGCGCGGCGCCAGCGTCGCCGAGTCGCTGGTCATGCTCGATCTGTTCCGGGAGATGCTGCGCTCCCGCGGCACCATCGAACCCGACGAAGAGGTGCTCGGCGACGCCGCGGCGTTCGCCGGCGTCTCCAAGTACCCGGCCAGGGTCAAGTGCGCCATGCTGCCCTGGGTGGCCTTCGAGGCCGCCCTGCTCCAGCTGGGCTAGCCGACTGACAATCCGGCCTGCCGGCGCTAGCCGATCGAGCTGGCGATGCGGTCGCGCAGGGCGCTGGTGGGGGCCAGCCGGGCCAGGTACTCGGCGCCGTCGAGGGCGTTGGCGATGGCGGGGCGGATGTCGACGTCTGGCCACAGCTCGCGCAGACCCCGCTCGAACCGGGTGGCGATCTCGGGGGCGCGCAGCACCCCGCCGATGCCGCAGACCACGGGGGACGGGCCGGTGTCTTCGCCGACCCGGCGGAGCCCTGTGGCGGCCGAGAGCACCAGCTCTGCGGCGGCTCCGGCGCAGATCGCGGCGGCGACGGCATCCGTTGCGGCCAGTTCGGTGACCTGACGGGAGTAGGCGGCGATGCGGCTCACTCGCAGCGGATCGGCCTGCAGCTCGAGGTAGGCCATTTCGATGTGGGGGAACTCCCGGCGCATGACGGCGGACAGCGCCGTTGCGGGGCCGCGGCCGTCGTAGGCGCGCATCACGGCGTCCAGGGCCGCGCGGCCGAGCCAGTAGCCGCTGCCGGCGTCGCCGATCAGGTTGCCCCACCCGTCGATGCGGGCCACATCGTTCGCACCCACCGCGAGGGTGACCACGCCGGTGCCGGCGGCGACGACCACGCCGAGCTCGTCCCCGAGGGCGCCGAGGTAGCTCGTGACGGAGTCGTGGGCGAGGAAGACCTCGCGCACCCCGAGTGCCGCGCCGGCGGCGAGGAGTTCGCGCGGGTCGGTTTCGGCCTTCGAGAAGCCGGAGATGCCGGCGCTGACGGTGACGATCGGCTGCCGGGTCGCTGACGCGACGGAGGCGACGACCTCGCCGAGCTGGGGGATCAGGGCACTGTCGGTGCGGATCCCGCCGAATTCGAACGGAACCCACTCGCCGTTCCCGGTGTGCAGGCGCGCCCGGATCCCGGTTTGGCCGGCGTCGATGGTGAGGGAGCTGGAGTCGACACTCATGGGTGGTCCGTTCTTGCGGGTGGTACGGGTGCGGGTCGTACGGGTGCGGGTCGTACGGGTGCGGGTGGTGTTGAACTGAGCAGTGTGGAACTGGGCGGTGCGGAACTGGGCGGTGCGGCCAGCCAGGCCCGGTACTGGCGGCCCAGGAAGTCTGCGGCGGGTTTGCCGTAGACGCAGTAGTCGTCATTCTGCGCCGCATCGGCCGCCGCGTACAGGGTCGTCGGCCAGTCCCAGAGCATGAAGCCGCGCATCCATTCTCGCCGACCGGTGGCCGCGAACATGTCCTCGTAGTAGCGCAGCTGCTCGGCGCCGGAGGGAACCCCTGGCAGGGCCCAGTCGTTGGGCTTGTCGGGTGACCCGGTGCGGCTCGGGCAGCCGGCCTCCATGAAGAAGAACGGTTTGCCGGTGGCCGTCACGACCTGCTCGATGCGATCCAGCTGCTCGTCCCAGCT
This sequence comes from Cryobacterium sp. TMB1-7, assembly GCF_004402435.1. NCBI lineage: Bacteria > Bacillati > Actinomycetota > Actinomycetes > Micrococcales > Microbacteriaceae > Cryobacterium > Cryobacterium sp. TMB1-7. The sequence continues at coordinate 114,487 of NZ_SOFZ01000022.1, read as the reverse complement.
ATCGATCGGGTAATAGCCGCTGGACGTGATCACGTCGACGGCGTCCCACCAGGAGACGTGGTCCTCCTGGAACTTGTCGCAGTTGTAAGTCACCAGGCCGCTGTATACCTCGCGCACCGCGGTGATCAGGGTGCGCCAGCGCGCATCCTGGCCGTCGGCGCGCACCATCTCGCAGCCTATGCAGAGCATCTCTGCGCCCTCCTCCTCGGCGAGCCGGGCGGCATGCAGGATGAACGCCGTGTACGACCGGAACCAGGCGGTCCAGCCGGGTTCGCCGGGCACCTCCCAGTCGAAGAAGCCGATGTAGGCGCGCCAAGTGCCGTCGGCGCAGTTGACCACGGGCTTGAGGCAGACCTTGAGCCCGTGCGCTTTGGCCTCGCGGATGGCCCAGCGCACCTCGTCGTCGGTTACCGTCGGCGCGTCGCCGAACGGGATCTCCTCCGATTGGGCGGTTTCCTGCAACGCCGCGTAGGCCAGGGCGGTCCAGTTCACGCCGAGGTCGGCCATGAGCCGCATCGAGTCGGCGGCCGCCGGGGTCGCCCAGGTTCCCCGAACGCCCGTCCAGCCCCAGGTCATGCCGCAGACCGGTTCGGTGAGAACGGATGCCGCATCGGGGCCGGTCTTGTTCCTCACCGCCGCACCAGTTGGTTGGTGCTGCGCAGCACACCCGGCGCCGTGAAAGCTGCCGGGTCGACCTCGAGCAGAGAGGTGACCGTGAAGACCACGCTTTCGCCGGGCAGCAGGGTGACCAGCATGTCGTCGACCAGGGCGTCCGGGTCGACCTTGTCGACCAACAAGACCAGGTCGCGGGTCAGCACCGGAACGGTGACCCGCACGCTGTAGCCGTCGGCGGTGCGCACGGCGCTCACCTTGGGGGTGCCCGGTGTCAGGGTGCTGTCTCGGGCTTCGGCGAAGAACCAGTGCCCACGCGCCCCGGTCAGCTCGGCGCGGAGGAGCTCCGCTGCCGCATACGTTGCCGCGGACACGGATGCGGGCAGCGGCACGGTCACGCTCGACCGCGCCGGCAGGGTGACCCGCTCGGCGTGCTCGGCCAGGACGGCTCCCGTGTCTGTGTACCGCCGCACCAGGAGCTCGCCGCTCCAGGTGTCGGCGGAGTCGTTGACCGCGATGACGGCCAGGCCGCTCTCGCGGGGCTGGATGGTGACCAGCCTGTCGGCGTAGGCGTGCTTGATCGCGTACAGCAGGGGCTTCGGCCGGCCGTAGCCGTCCACGGCGGCCCAGGAGGTGACCGGCCAGCAGTCGTTGAGCTGCCAGACGATACTGCCCATGCAGTGCGGGGACAGCGAGCGGAAGTGCTCGATCGCGGTGCTGATGGCGGTGGCCTGGTTCAGGGACATCGCCCAATGCCAGTCGCCGATCTCGTCGGGGAGCGGCAGGTGCGGCAGCAGTCCGTCGGTGAGCTTGACGTTGCCCTCCATGGCCTTCTGGTGCACGAGCATGCCCGGCGATTCCGGGGTCAGCGGCACATCGTGGATCGACTCCGTCAGGGTCGACCAGGTGGGCGGGCCCTGCCAGCCGAACTCGGCCACGAAGCGCGGCTGGTACTCACGGTATGCGGGGTAGTCGCGCTGGTTCCAGAGGTCCCAGATGTGCATGGTGCCGTGCTCGGGGTCGTTGGGGTGCAGGTCATTGGAGGCAGTGCCGGCAACCGGGGAGAACGGGCTGCCGGGCGTGTAGCCGATGTGCGGGGCCAGCTCGGCGACCAGGGCGGGAAACACGTCGTAGTAGAAGCCGCCGCCCCAGGTCTTGCCGTCCAGGCGCAGTTTCCAGTTCCATTCCTCGAAGCCCCAGAGGTTCTCGTTGTTGCCGTTCAGCACCACGAGCGACGGATGCGCGGCGAGCCTGGCGACGTTCTCCCTGGCCTCGGCCTCGATCTCGTGACCGAGCGGGGCCTCTTCGGCGTAGGCGGCGCAGGCGAGCAGGAAGTCCTGCCAGGTGAGGAGGCCGCGCTCGTCGCACAGGTCGTAGAAGTCGTCGCTCTCGAAGATGCCCCCGCCCCACACCCGGATCAGGTTGATGTTGGCGAACTCGGCCTGTGTGAGCCGGTCCAGGTAGCGTGCCTTGGTGACGCGGTGCGGGAAGGCGTCGTCGGGGATCCAGTTGGCGCCGCGCACGAACACCGGCTGGCCGTTGATGACCAGGGTGAACGGGGTGCCGTTCTCGTCGGGGGTGGTGTCGAATTCGACGGTGCGGAAGCCGATCCGGGTGCTCGACCGGTCCAGTTCCACCGCGGTGTCGGCCGCGCGCAGGGTGACCTCGAGCTCGTAGAGCGGGTGCTCACCGTAGCCGAGCGGCCACCACAGGTCCACATCGGGCACGCTCAGGCTCACGGTGGCGCGGGACGCTCCGGCCGGCAGTTCCACGGTGCGGCTGACGCCGGCGACGGATGCCGTGACGCTGACCGGGGTCTCCGTCGCGCGGTCCACCTCCACGTGCACGTCCACCAGCCCGGTGCTGGTCGGCCCTGTCGGGTCAGACACCGTGGCGATCGGGCGCACACTCGCCAGCCGGGCGGTCGACCAGCTGACCAGGGTCACCGGCTTCCACAGCCCGGAGGTGGACGTGTCGATGCCCCAGTCCCAGCCGAAGCTGCAGGCCATCTTGCGGATGGCGTTGTAGGGGTGGTGGTTCACGTGCGGACGGTAGCCGAGGTCCAGGCTCGCGGCATCCGCGGCCTTGATGGGGGAGCGGAACACCACCACGAGCTCGTTGAGGCCGGCTGTGAGGCGGGCGCTCACGTCGAAGCGGTAGCTGCGGTGCATATTGCGGGTAGTGCCCAGCGACACCCCGTTCAGTTCGATCTCGGCGATGGTGTCGAGCCCGGCGAAGACCAGCTCGGTCTTCTCGGCGCCGGCCGGGTTCCAGGCGAAGGTGGTGCTGTAGCGCCAGTCGGTCAGCCCGATCCAGGAGAGCAGCTGCTCGTTGCCGTCGAGGTACGGGTCGGGAATCAGCTCGGCGGCCAGCAGGTCGGTGTGCACGGAGCCGGGCACGGTGGCCGGCACGGTGAGGCGCCGGATGCTCGCCGGCACCGGTCCGTCCAGAGCGGTGACACTCCAGTCGGTGTCGAGCAACCGGGTGACGGGGGCAAGGGAGGACGAGGGGATGGTGTGTGCAGACATTACGGGTTTCCAGACATTACTTGGTGGCTCCGGACGTGACGCCGTTGTAGATGAATCGTTGCAGGAACAGGAAGATGATCAGGGTCGGCACGATGACGATCATGATGCCGGCCGCGATGATCTCCCACTGTGCGCCGTACGGTCCCTGGAACCTGAAGAGCGAGGTGCTGATCACGGCCAGGTCCTGAGCGGGCATATAGAGGTAGGGGATGTAGAACTCGTTGTAGATGGCGATGCCCTTGATGATGACGACCGTGGCGATGGCGGGGCCGAGCAGCGGCAGGATGATGCGCCAGTACACCCCGAACCGGCTCGCGCCGTCGAGCATGGCGGCTTCGTCGAGCGACCGGGGAATCGACTGCATGAACTGGATGAAGATGTAGATCGAGAGGATGTCGGTACCCATGAACAGGATGATCGCCGCCCCGTGGGTGTTCACCAGGTGGAAGAAGTTCACCACCTGATAGGTCGCCACCTGGGTGGTGACGGCCGGCACCAGGGTGGCCACGAGGAAGAGCCCGAAGACCACCTTCTTGAAGCGGAACTCGAACCTGTCGAGCACGTACGCGGCCATGGTGCCGATCAGGATGGTGCCGGTGACCGAGATCACCGCGATGATCGAGGTGTTCAGGAACCCGAGCATCATCCGTCCGTCGACGAAGGCCGTGGCGAAGTTGGCGAAGTTGAACCAGTTCGACGGCGGCACCAGGGGACCGGTGGTGGCGTACTCGGTGTTGCTCTTCAGCGACGCGAACAGGATCACGATGATGGGCACGAGCGCGACGAGCGAACCGAGAACGAGGGACAGGTACTTCCCGGTGGTGCCGAGATGTCTGATCATGAGGCCAACGTCACTTTCTCGTCGGGGACGACCTTGCGCTGCAGCCAGGTGACGAGCAGCACGATGATGAGCAGGATGACCGCCATCGCCGAGGCGAGTCCGACCTTGCGGTACACGAAGGCCGTTTGGATGGTCTGGATGACGAAGGTCATGCTGCCGTTGGTGCCGCCGGTGATGATGTACGGCAGTTCGAACGCGGAGAGGCTGCCGGCGATAGCCAGGATGAAGGACAGGCTGATGATGCGCTGGATGCCCGGGGCGATGATGTAGCGGAACTGCTGCCACTTGTTCGCGCCGTCCAGGTCGGCCGCCTCGTAGAGTTCGCCGGGGATCGACTGGATCGCGCCGAGGAAGAGCACGAAGTTGAGGCCGATGTAGCGCCAGATGGCGACGCCGGCGAGGGAGTAGTTGACCACATCCGGGTTGCCGAGCCACTGGGTGGAGAGCTCGCCGAGGCCGACGAAGCCGAGCACGGCGTCGAGGGTGCCGCCCGGGCGGAAGAAGAACAGGAAGATGAACGCGATGGCGACGGCGTTGATCAGGTAGGGAAAGAACAGGATGCCCTTGAACAGGTTGCGGAACCGGGTCTTGAAGCTGAGGATCGTGGCGAAGTAAAGCGCCAGGGCCATCTGCAGGAACGACGCCCCGAAGTAGTACAGGCTGACCACGAAGACCTGCCAGTACTTGGGATCGGTGAAGATCTTGACGAAGTTGTTCAGCCCGACGACGTCTTTGGTCTTGTCCAGGCCGTCCCAGGAGGTGAAGCTGTACCAGATCATGTTGCCCACCGGGATATAGGTGAACGTGATCAGCAGGGCCAGCGGGATGGCCAGGAACAGCCACGGCATGACGATGGAGTCTTTGCGTTTGCCGGTTGCGCTGATGGTGGTGCGGATGAAGCGGTTCGAGAACCGGCTGAACAGGTCCGGCGCTTTCGCTGGGGCCAGTTGTTGAGACACCGAGCGTCCTTTCTTTTGCCTGGGGCAGTGTCGGTCTGGGCAGAGCGCGGCCGGCCGTTGAATGCCCGGCCGGCCGGCTGTTACTGCGGACTTCCCCTGGTGGTGCGGGTGGGGACGGGGGCTAGCCCTCGACGGATGCCTTGGCCTTGGCCCAGGCAGCGTTCAGGTCGGCGAAGAGCGACGCCTTGTCGCCGTCGGCGGCACCGCGGGCGGTGTCGACGATCCTCTGGCGGTAGAGCGGGCCGGTCAGGTCGATCTCGGACTCGCTGGTGATGTCGTTCTCCAGGGTGGCCTGGTCGGCCGGCACCGGCGTGAGCTCGAGGAATTCGACCCCGCTGGCGGTGAAGTCGGCGAGGGCGTCAGGGGCGGGGCCGTCGACGACGGGGGAGAGCCCGCCCTGGTCTGTGGCGTAGCCGGACTCCTGGGCGAACCAGTCGATCCAGGCGCGGGCCGTGGCCTTGTTCTTCGAGTTGATGCTGATGGCGTTCTGGTAGTCGCCACCGATCGTGGAGTACGACTGTCCGTCGACGGCACTGGGGAAGGCCATGTAGCCGATGTCCTCGGCCGATCCGCCGGCGGTCACCGCGGCATCCTGCATCTGGGTGATGGCCCAGGAGCCCAGGACCATGGAGCCGATCTCGCCGCTGCCGAGCCCGCCCTTGGACGATTCCCAGTCCGTTGTGGTGGGGTCTTCTTCACTCAGGCCCTGCGCGACGATGTCGTAGAGCAGCCCGTCGGCGATCTCGTGGTACTCGCCGGTCGCCCACGGGGCGTCGGACTCGACGAGGGTGATGGACGCGTCTTTGTCGCCGGTCGCGGCCCGGTTGCCGTCCCACTGGCTCAGCGGCCAGCCGTCGCCGTAGTTCGTGTAGTACGGCACCGCGTCGGTGTTGTCCTTGATGAGCTGGAGGTCGGCGAGGAATTCATCGGGGGTGGTCGGCATCTCGGTGACGCCGGCGTCGGCCCAGACATTCTTGTTGTAGACGATGCCCTGAGCATTTCCGGTGATGGCGACGCCGTAGGCGAGGTCGTCGTAGGCCTTCTCGGCGACGAAACGGTAGGTCTCGCTCATCTCCTCCAGGGAACCCAGCGGCTCGAAGAACTGTGCCAGCTGTACCTTGGTGACGGTGCTGGGAATGAGGAGCACGTCACCGTAGCTGCCCGAGGACAACCGCGTGGAGATGTCGGTTTCGTAGTCCTTGATGGCCTCGAACTTGACGGAGGTGCCGGGGTAGGCCTTTTCGAACTGGGCGGCGTAGTCCTTGAACACGGTGTCGACGATGTCGGTGCGCTGGGTGATCACGGTGATCTCCCCGGTGATCTCGCCCTCGTCTGCCGGGGCCGACCCGGAGCATCCTGCTAGTAGTGCGGTGGCCGCCAGAGCGGCTACCCCCATGATGAGCTTCTTTGCCATCGGTTTTCTCCTAATCGGTATCACCATTGACCCGTTGAGACACGACCGCGACTTCCCGCCCGTGGATCTCTGGTGTTGCTGTTGGGCCTCATGCTAGGCCCGGTTTTGGCGGGCCGTCAAACAAAAATGTCAGCGCTGTCCGAAGTTGTCCTATTCGCACTTGGGTGCCGTTGATCGTTGAAATAGCGGGGAACTCACGGGTTCATCGATCAAAAAACTCTTGCCAATGTCTGCAAAATGTCTTACGTTGACATGGCGATGATCTGGCCGGTTTTGGACTGCTCGCGGATCGAAGGGGATCTCATGACAACACAATCGCGCGCGACACTGGCCGACGTGGCGATGCTCGCGGGAGTGAGCTCCAAGACGGTGTCGCGGGTCTTCGCCGGTGCCGGCAACGTCTCGTCGGACACGCGGGAGCGGGTTCTCAAGGCCGCCAAGCGGTTGCGCTTCCGGCCCAACAACCTGGCCCGCAACCTGCGCCGCGGGGGAGTCACCAACACCGTCGCGTTCGTGATCGGCGACCTGAAGAACCCGTTCTACTTCCACGTCGCGGCCGGTATCGAACGCGAACTGGCGCTCCGCGGTCTCACCATGGTGCTCGCCACGACGGATGACTCACCGGACAGCGAGGAACGCGTCGTGGACGCCCTGATCTCGCAACGGGTGCGGGCGCTGCTGCTGATCCCCATCGCCGACGACCAGTCCTACCTCGAGGGCGAACGCCAGCTGGGCACCCCGGTGGTGAGCGTCGACCGACCGGCCCGCAACCTCGTCGCCGACTCCGTGGTGCTGCAGAACCGCCAAGGTATGGCGGACGCGGTGCGCTCACTCACGGCCATCGGCCACCGTAGGATCGGTTTCATCTCCAACCCGTCCGCGATGTACACCCAGCGGGAACGCCTGGCCGGGTACCGCGAGGCGCTGCGCGAGGTGGGCGTCACCGAGACCGCGCAGTGGGAACGCCTCGACGATGACCCCGATATCTCGCCGGAGCTCGCCGTGCAGAGCCTGCTCGACCTGCCGGACCCGCCGACGGCGATCGTGGCCGGCAACAACCGCGGCAGCGCGGGCGCCGTGCGGGTGCTGCGCAATCTCGAGCCGCCGGTGGCGTTCATCGGCTTCGACGATTTCGAGTTGGCGGACGCCCTGGACATCTCCGTCGTGGCCTACGACCCGATGGAACTCGGCCGCACCGCCGCCCGGCTGGCGCTCGAGCACCTGGCGGACCCCGACTCGTTCACCAAGCAGGTCGAGATCCCCACCCGGCTGATCCACCGCGGCTCCGGCGAGATCCCGCCGCCGCGCTGAGCCGGCCGGCGGGCCAGTTGGCACCGGCGGGCGGCTACCCGGCCAGCTGGCGGGCCAGCCAGGCGGCCTGGCGCACGAAGTGGTGGCCCTGGCCGCCCTCGTGCTCGTTGAACGGGTACACCTCGATGTCGGCATCCGCTGCCCAGTGGTTGTGCGCGGCGAAAACCGTGGACGGCGGGCAGACGGGGTCGAGCAACCCCACCGAGAACAGCGCGGGAGCGGTGGCCCGCTTGGCGAAGTTGACCCCGTCGAAGTACGAGAGCGTCGCGAAGGTCTGCTCGACCTCGTCCCGGTGCACCGCGAGGTAGCGCACGACCTCCTGGTACGGGTCGTTGCCGGTCATTCCGACGGCGCGCTCGAAGTGGCAGAGGAAGGGCACCTCCGGCATAGCCGCAACCAGGCCGGTGGAGAGGGCCGCGGCCGCGATGGCGATGCCACCGCCCTGGCTGCCGCCGCACACCGACACCCGGTCCGGGTCGACCCTGTCGAGCGTGCGCACGGCGTCGATCGCGCGCACGGCATCGGTGAACACCCGCCGGTAGTAGTAGTCGTCGGGTGACTGGATGCCGCGGGTCATGAAGCCGGACCCGGCCGGTCCGCTGCCGTGCGGGTCGGCGGTGTCGCCACCGGAGCCCCAGCCGCTGCCCTGCCCGCGGGTGTCCATGAACAGGTAGGCGTAGCCGCTGGCCACCCAGCCGAGGTGCTCGTGCGGGAAGCCCCGGCCGCCGCCGTAACCGTTGTACTCGACCACCGCGGGCAACCGGGCCGGCAGCAACCCGGCCCTGTCGACGGGGAGCATGAACCACGCCTTGACGGGGTCACCGGCGAAGCCGTTGAAGGTGACGTCGTAGACCTCCACTTCGCTCAGCGGCGAGTCGACCCTGGTGAGCCGGGGCTCGGCCGGATGCAGCCGGGACTCGGCCAGGGTGCGCTGCCAGAACGCGTCGAAGTCGGCCGGTTCGGAGACCGCGGGGCGGTACTGCGTGAGCTCGGGCAGGGGCATGTCTAAGCGGGGCACTGGTTGCCTTTCTGGAGGGGCGAATGCGGGTGGCTGGGTTCTGTCAGGAGTTCTGGTGCAGGACGATGGCCGAGTACCGGCCGCCGAGCGCCATCAGTTCGTCGTGGCTGCCGAGTTCGACGATGCGGCCGGCCTCGATGTAGACGATCCGGTCGGCCTCACGGATGGTGGACAGCCGGTGCGCCGCGATGATCGTCGTGCGATCGCGGAAAAGGGTGCTGAGGGCATCCTTGACCTTCTCCTCGGACACGGAGTCGAGGGCGCTGGTGGGTTCGTCGAGCACGAGGATGCGCGGGTCACGTACCAGGGCCCTGGCGATAGCGAGGCGCTGGCGCTGGCCGCCGGAGAGCCGGGCGCCCCGGTCGCCGACCACGGAGTCCAGGCCGGCGCCCTGGCCGGCGAGGATGTCCAGCGCGTTGGCGCCGGCCAGGGCGGCCAGCACGGCTTCGTCGCTGACGCCGGTCAGTCCGTAGGCGACGTTGTCGCGGATGGTGCCCTCGAACAGCACCGATTCCTGCGGCACGACGGAGACGAAGAACCGGGCGCTGCGCAGGTCGAGGGTGGCGGCGTCGACGCCGTCCAGCAGCAGCCGCCCGGTGCTGGGCCGCACGAAGCCGAGGACCAGGTTGAGCAGGGTCGACTTGCCCGACCCGGACGGGCCGACCAGCGCGATGGTCTCGCCGGCCCGGATCGACAGGGAGATGTCCCGCAGGGCGGGCCGGTCATCCTCGTAGCTGAAGCCCACGCCCTCAAGGTCGATCCGGCCGGCAACCGCGGTCACGAGCTGCTTGCCCTCGTTCACCTCCACGTCGGGCTCCTCCATCACCTCGGCGATCGACCGAATGGAGTCGATGCCGCGGGTGAAGATCGGCGTCACATTGAGCAGGGCCACGATGCCGCCGGTGAGCACCGTGAAGTAGGTGCTGAGCAGCACAACCTCGCCCGGGCTGATGGCGATGACCCGGGTGATCGATGCCGCGGATGCGCCGATCAGGCAGATCACGCCGAGCGCCTGGTACGACAACCAGGAGAGCGCCCCGAACCGGCCGTTGAGGGTGTCCAGTGCCTGCCCGGCCGCGCGCACGTTCTCGGCCTGGCCGGCGACACGACGGGTGGCGACGCGTTCGAGGCCGTGCCCGCGGGTGATGGGGATCAGCGCCGCCATCTCGCCCACACCGGCCGAGAATCGTTCCACCTCGTGCCGGAAGTTCTCGTTGCGGTCGGCGGCCCGCGATCGGATGTAGCCGATGAGCAGCACGGCCAGGGGCACGGTGACGGCGAAGACTCCGACGAAGGCGGGCACGGTGAGGGCGGTCAGCACCACCGCGCCGGTAAGGGTGAACAGGGCGGAGAGGAAGGTGGGCAGGGCCTGCTGCATCATCATCTCGATGCTCTCGACATCCCGCACCACCTTGGTGTGCACGATCGAGGCGCTCTGCCGGTTGTGGAAGCCGATCGACAGCCGTTGGAGGCGCTCGGCCAGGGCGTTGCGCACATCCACGGCCATCGACCGGATCGCCCGGCTGGACAGCCGCACGAAGATCATGTGGAACGGGTAATTCAGGCTCAGCAGTGCCAGGGCGCAGGCCGCCCAGAACCACAGCTGCGGCAGGGGACCGCGGTCCACGACGATGTCGATGACCGCCGCGGTGATCGGCGGCAGCAGCCAGGCCGGGCTGTCCTTGATGAGAAATGCCACGGTGGCCAGGGAGAGTCGGCCGCGGTGGGGGATCAACAGGCGCAGCAGCGAGCGGACCGGGGAGGAGGCGACGAAGGACCGTTCGATCGATCGCAGTGCGGAATTGTCACCCATGGAAGACCTTTTGGAGCTCATCCGCGGCGCTTGATGGCGCGGCGGCAACCTCGACACTGGTCGAGGGGCTGGAGGTGCGTCCTCAGCCGGGAGCTGTCGGAGCCCACGGCTGTCGCGGGGTGAGGTCGCCGGCACCAACGCTGGTGCCAGGACCGACTATACCGGCGTTGAGAGCGCGGCCACACGACCGGATTGCGGCACGCCGGGTCAGATGACGCCCAGGGCGGTGAGGGCGTCGCGGATGGACGGGGCCACGTGTACCGCGTACGCGGGGGTCAGGTGCACGGTGTCGTACTTGGTCGGGAGGGTTCCGGCGAAAGCGGGGCAGATGCCCGCCGAGCAGCTGAAAGGCAGCGAACTGACAAAGTGGTCACCGGTCGCAGACGGGGCCGACAGTGCTGCGGCGAACTGCTGCCAGACCGATCCGACCCCGACGTTGCAGTCCTGGGGACTGGATACCGCCGAGTAGCACCGGCCGAGCTCTGCCCCGAGCGGTGGGGGCGCGAGGTGGACGATCTTCCCGGCGGCGTTGTAGCCGGCCGTTTCGGCGAGGGTCGATGCGACCAGGCTCTCGACCGACAGCGGTGACCGGTTGGCGTCTTGCCCCTCGGCGAAGGCGTTGGCCACCACCACCAGCTGCGGGGCGTCCGCGACGATCCGTTCGCTGATGTCGAGTTTGCGTTGCGGGCAGGCGTCCATCACCCCGGCACCCTCGTTGGCGACCAGCACCTCGGTGAACCGGCAGCCGTAGAGCCCGATGGTGGTGATCTTCCACCGTCCGTCGCTGGCTTCGGCGATGGCCTTGAACGCGGGGGCGTAGGAGAGTGCTTCGGAGTCGCCGACGAGGTACATGTGGTTGGGGGCGCTGTCGGCACCCCAGGTGCAGCGGCCGAAGTCGGGGGTGTCGCCGATGTCGAAGCAGTCGCGTGCGGGGTTGTCGTTCGAGGTCCGTGCCATGGCGTCGTCGAGGGAGGGGGACAGGTTGCCCGGCCAGGCGGTCGCGGCCACGGCGGCGGCCAGCTCGGCCTGCAACGCCACGTCGGGGTTCACGGCGGAGTCGGCGCCTGCGACCGAGGGCGCCTCGGTCGTCGCCCGCCCGCCGGCGGGCTGGAATGACACAACGACGACGATCACGATGACGAGGACGCCCATCGACGACAGGATGAACTGGCTGCCGAAGGCCTCTCGCCAGCTGTGCCAGGCGTCGCGGCGCTCACCGGCCGGGCGGCGGCTGCGAAGCCAGGGGGAGTGGTGGAACGGCTGTTCAACAAGGTAGTACGACGTAACCGAGAGGGCGAGGATCGTGCCGAGGATGATCAGGGTCGTCTGCATACTCTGGGCGGGAAGCAGCATGCTGAGAAAGACGAAGATCGGGAAGTGCCAGAGGTACAGCGAGTAGGAGATGTTGCCGAGGTACACGCTGACCGGGTTGGTGAGCGGGAGCAGGGTGCGCTGCGGGCCGCCGATACCGGCTGCGAGCACGAGCGCCGTCGCCAGCACGGGGAGGGCGGCACCCGGGCCGGGGAAGGCGATGTCCCCCGTGACCACGATGAACGATGCGACGATGCCGGCCAGGCCGGCCCAGCCGAGTACGACTCGCCAGGCGACGGGCATCCGTGCGGCGAGCGGTGCGGCGACGGCCAGGATCGCGCCGATGCCGAGCTCCCAAGCCCTGGAGAACGTCGAGAAGTACGCGACTGTCGGATTCGTTGCGCTGTCCCAGACGGCGTAGGCGAAGGATGCCGCGACGACGACGGCCGCGAGGATGCCGACGGCGCGCCGGCCGCGACCTGGCGTGCGGGATCCCCGGGCAAATACGAGCAGCATCAAAACCATCAGCCACGGCCAGACGAGGTAGAACTGTTCCTCCACCGAGAGCGACCAGTAGTGCTGCACCGCCGAGGCCGGTGCGAGGGCACTGAAGTAGTCGGTGCCGAGGGCGGTGAACCGCCAGTTGGCGACGAAGAGGAACGACGCGCCGGCGTCCCACAGGGTGGACATCGCCCGGGTCTGGTTGAACAGGACGGAGCCGATCGCGCCGGTGGCGACGAGCACCACGGCCGCGGACGGGAGGAGGCGGCGGAGCCGACTGCCGTAGAAGGACCGGAGCGAGATACGCCCGGTGCGCTCGTGTTCGCGCAGCAGGATGCCCGTGATGAGAAAACCCGAGATGACGAAGAAGATGTCGACGCCGACAAAACCGCCGGCGGGCCAGTGGAGCACGTGGTCGAAGATGACGGCGATGACCGCGAGGGCGCGGAGCCCCTGGATGTCCCGCCGGCGGGTGGACGGCGGCGCGGCCGGGTGCCTGGCCGGCGGCCGGGCCGGTGGCCTCGGGCGGGGTTGCGGGGCCTCGGCCGGCGCTGTCGTACGGATCGTGACGGTGCGGGTGGCATTGGGGCGGGAGGCGCCCGGGCGGGACGGCGTCTGTCGGGACGGCGTTCGTTGGGACGGCGGGGTCGCTGATGCGTCGGGCGATGTTGCCCCGATCCCAGTGTGCACGCGTCCCCCAGCTATTGAAACGTTGCCGAGCCTATCCCGACGGCGCTCGTTCTAGATGGCAGGGTCCTGCAGGTCCTGCGGCGCGGCGCGTGGGGTGAGTTCGGCGCGGAGCGGCCAATCCTGGCCGTCCAGGATGATCTGGGCGCACCGGCCGGTGTCGGCGTTCACCACGATGGGAGCCATCAGGTTCACGGTCGTGCCGGTCTCGCCCGGGTTGGTCACCACCAGGACCATCGCCTGCTCTGGTGCGGCGAGGTCGAGGGCCCTGGCGTGCTCGTCGGAGATCACGGGCGCGTAGTCCGGCAGGTACACCGACGCGTCGAGCACGAACAGCCGGGTGTGCTCGTCGATGGCTGACTGCAGGGCGAACAGTCCGGCGGCGCCGGTGATCTCGCGCAGCTGGAAGTCGGTCAGCGGGGCCAGTCCGGGCGGCGGGGAGAGGAAGCTCAGGGTGGCGGTCATGAAAGGAAGTCCATCAGGGTCGGTTGAATCACGCGGGCGGTGACGGCGAGGGCGGACTGGTAGGCGACCTCCTGCAGCTTGAGGTCGAGGATCACCGTCGCCAGGTCGGCATCCTCGAGCTGTACCCGCTGTGCCTCGAGGGTGCCCTTCTGGGTGGCCAGTGCGGCGGTGGCGCTTTCGATGCGGGTCTGCCGGGCGCCGACGTCGGAGTTGGCGGCGATAACCCTGTTCAGGGCGGTGTCGATGGCGCCCAGATGGCTCGACACCGTCGCCGGCGAGTTGCGCAAGGCATCCGAGACCGTCGCGAGCAGGGCGAAGATCGAGTCGGGGCCACTGCCGAAGACGGCGGCGCCGTCGGCATCCACCCGCACCGTGCTATCGGCGCCTACGCGCCGGTCGACCCCGGGGGTGGATCCGCCGCTGTGCACGCCAGCGTCGGTGAACGCTACGCCGGTGTCGGAATTGCCGGCGAAGACGGTGCGGCCGAGGTGCGTCGCGTTGGCCTGGCTGAGCAGGTCCTGTTTGAGGCCGTCGATCTGCAGGGCGATGGCTTCCCTGGCAGCCGGCGACATGGTGCCGGCGTTCGCGCCCTGAACGGTGAGGTCGCGCACCCGGTTCAGGATGGTGGTGCTCGCGCCGAGCGCGGTGTCCAGCGCGGTCAGCCAGCCGTTGCCGTTGTCGGCGTTGCGGGTGTACTGGGCGGTGGCACGCTGCTCGGCACGCACCGCGAGGGCGTTGGCGGCGCGGGCGGGGTCGTCGGAGGCCCGGCTGATGGTCTTCAGCGAAGAGGACTGCTCCTGCAGCTGGGCCAGGCGCTGGGCGCTGGCCTGCAGATTGGCCTGGGCAGCGCGCATCTGGGTCTGGCTGGTCACGCGGGGGATCATCGGCTACCTTCCCACCAGTCCGGTGCGGTTGATCAGGGTGTCGAGCATCTCGTCCACGGCCGTCATCACCCGGGCGGCGCCCTGGTAGGCGTGTTGGAAGGTCAGCAGGTTGACGTTCTCCTCGTCGATGTCGACCGAGGAGTTGGACAGCTGCAGGGTGACCGCGGCGGTGGCCGACAGGTTCGCCGACGATGCCTGGGCGAGTTCGATGCCGGTGGCGACGCCGAGCCTGGTGACGAATTCGGACCAGACCGAGTTGGGGGAGGAGACCGGGAGCCCATCCTTGTCCACCGCGTGCGTGGTACCGAGCTGGGCGATCTTGTCGGCGTTGGCGCCGTTGGCTGCCCCGGCACCGACGGCGCCAGCGGCGATCTCGTCGGCATTCGTGGGTACCACTCTCAGCGATGCGGCGGCATTGCCGTTGACGTACTCGAAGAACTTCCCGCCGGGTTCTCCGGTGCTGGTGACCCCGTCCAGGTGGATACCGTTGACGGTGTCGGCCAGATGCACTGCGAATCCGTTGTACGAAGCCGCGGCCTGGGCAAGCGCGCCGCCGGTACCGGCCGAATCCGCGGGTCCCAGCAGAGAGAGTGCGCCAGCAAGTTCGCCGCCATCGATCCCGACGGTTTCGGGGCGGTGGGTCCAGACCACGCGCACCGCGTTGGTGGCATCGGATGCAGTGGGCATGGTCGTGGGACCGACGACCGCCAGGGTCTGCACGTCGGTACCGGATACCAGGGGGTTTCCGCCGATCAGGACGTCTACGGTGCCGTTGGCCTGGGGGCGCACGCTGGCCCCGGTGATGGCGGAGATCGTGGCGGTGAGCGCGTCACGCTTGTCGATGAGTTCGTTGGCCGACCCGCCGGAGGCGAGGGTCTGGCGGATGATGCCGTTGAGCTCGCCCACCTGCGCCGCGGCCCCGTTGACCTCGGTGACCAGCGCATCGGCGCTGCCGCGTACAACGGCCCATTCGTCGGTCACGGCGCGGTATCCGGCGGTGATCTGGCTGGTGAGCTGGCCGGCCTCGCCGAGCAGCAGCCCGGCGGATGCGGCGGGGTCGGCCCCGTTGGCCAGATCCTGCCAGGCCGCCCAGAATTCCTGCAGCTGGTGGGAAAGCCCGTTGACGCCGGGTTCCTTGAGCGAGTTCTCGACCGAGCCGAGGGCATTGGCGCGCACGGCGGTGTAGCCGGCGGTCGCGGCGGTCGCCCGAACCTTGGCATCCAGGGTGGCACTACCCAGGCGCGCGATGCCGTCGACGGATACTCCTGTGCCGGGGGTCGCGCCCCAGGCGACGAGGCCGGCCCGCGCTGCGGCGTTGGTGGCGGAGGTCGTCACCCGCTGGCGGGTGTAGCCCTCGGTGTTGACGTTGGCGATGTTCTGCCCCACCACGTCGAGCCCGGCGCGTGCCGCGACGAGTCCGGAGTATGCGGTGTTCAACCCGCCGAATGTGCTCATGGGGTCCTCAGTGGTGGAGTCATCGCGGAAGTCTCACAGGCTCTGGTCGAAGAGTCGGGCACCGGCGCTCTGAGCCCCGGAGGCACCGCGGGAATCGTAGGTGGTGGCCTGCGCGTCGACGCCGGCCAGGGATTCCTGGGTGTAACGCGCGGCCGAACGCAGGAACTGCTCGTTCACGTCCCGCAGGCTGCGGATCTGCGCGATCAGCTCGGTCATGGCCGTCAAATGCGCGGTGAGGATGTCGCCCCACGGGCCGGCGGGCGCCTGCTGGACCAGTTCGCTCAGCGTGGCGTCCGGTGAGGTGCCCCACTCCTGGGCGACCGCGGCCACCTCGACCGATCGGCCCAGGCCGGCCTCGCGCACCAGCTCGAGTACCTGCTCCACCTCGCGGGTGGCGTGCTGAATCCAGCGCGTGCGGCCGGCGCTGAGCAACAGCTGTTCCTCGTCGAGCTTGAAAACGAGCAGTTCGAGCAGTTCACGTTCGCGCCACAGCAGGGCGGACAGTTCATTGGCGCCCATGTCGTCACTGCCCTCCCGCTGTTGAAAACCCGATGGTCCATCGTACGAGCCCATGCTCGTTCGGGGGTACTATCGGCCGGTTCTCCCGGTTGGTTAGCGGCATTCTGGTCACACCGCGCACGCAAGACCCGATTTCCGGTGGCCGAGTCCTCTAAAGAGAGGACACCGTAAGCCCCGTTCTGGGGGCACGCCTACGCCAGAATCAACAAGCGCGGTTGTTACCGTAATAGCTAGGCGAAAACACACCGAAACGGGACCCGAACCCCTGTTCCGGCGGGCTGTTTGCGCTCTTGATACGACGTCACCCCCCACGCGTGCTTACCCGGCAGTGAAACGCAGAACCAGCCTTGCGCTCACCGTCAGCGAGAACAACGCCGGCACCAACCAGGAGGGCAACCGTTGAACCGTTCGGAACGTAACCGGCTTGTCGTCGACAACCTGCCCCTCGTCGGCTATCTCGTCTCCGAAGTCTGGGCCAAGGCTCGCCACCTCTCCCGCGACGACCTGGCCTCGGCCGGCTCTCTGGCCCTGATCACCTCCGCGGACGCGTTCGACCCGGACCTGGGCGTGCCGTTCGGCGCCTTCGCCCGCCGCCGCATCATCGGCGCCTTCGCCGACGAGATGCGCTCCAACGACTGGGCCACCCGGATGGCCCGCCGCCGCATCAAGGACACCCGCCAGGTGCAGGAGACCCTCGCCTCCGCGCTCGGCCGCAGCGCCACCGTCGACGAGATCGCCTCCGCGCTCGGCGTGGACCGCGAGACCGCTCTGGCCGGCCTGGCCGACTCCGAGCGCACGCTGAGCACCCTCGACGACAGCACCGCCGAGTTCCTCGTCGCCGACACCGTGCTCCCCGAGGAGTCCCTGCTGTCTGCCGAGCGACTCGCCTACCTGCGAGCGGGCGTGTCTGCGCTGCCCGAGCGGATGCGGCTGATCATCGAGCAGGTCTACTTCGAGGACCGCTCGGTCAAGGAGATCGCAGCTAGCCTCGGCATCACCCACTCCGCCGTGTCCCAGCAACGCTCGGAGGCCATCCGGTTGTTGCGTGACGGCCTGGGCACCCACTACGCGGACGACGCGGAGGCCGACTTCGTACCGGAGTCCACCGTGGCGCCGGCTCGCCGCAGCGCCTACCTATCGCGGATGGCCGACCAGGCGATGCTCGGCATGGCCCGCCTGGCGCACGACAGGATGCCGGCCGCAGTTCCCGTCCTCTCCGCGGCCCCCGCCGCTCCCATGGCTTACACGGTCGACGGGTTGGCCGGCGTCACCGATATCGCCAACGCGGAGGCGGTCACGCTCGACAGCCGCGAACTTTTCTCCAGCAACGGCTAACGCGCCGCGGGGTGGGGCCGATAGGTCTCAGTGTCAGCCCATGGATGGGCCGGCGCACACCACCCAATCACGGAGGAACACATCATGGGTATGCAGATCAACACCAACCTCGCGGCGAACAACACCTACCGCAACCTGGCTTCGACCCAGACCGACATGGCCAAGTCGCTCGAACGCCTCTCCAGCGGCCTCCGCATCAACCGCGCAGGCGATGACGCGGCCGGTCTGGCCATCTCCGAGGGACTGAAGTCGCAGGTCGGTGGCCTCACGGTCGCCAGCCGCAACGCCCAGGACGCCGTCTCGGTCATCCAGACCGCTGAAGGTTCTTTGAGCGAGGTGCAGACCATTCTGCAGCGCGTTCGTGACCTCGCCGTTCAGGCCGGTAACGGCTCGAACAACGCCAAGTCCCGCGACGCCATCGCCACCGAGGTCACGGCGCTGGGCCTGGAGCTGACCCGCATCAGCGAGTCGACCAACTTCAACGGCACCAAGCTGCTCAACACGGCGGCTGCGACCACCGACCTGACGTTCCAGATCGGCGCCGGTGGCACCGCCGCAGCCGACCAGATCGACGTCAAGCTCACCGACGTTTCCGCCATCGGAACCGCCGTCTCCGGACTCGCGACAGCCGGCTTCGCCGACTCCGCAGCGGCACTCGCGACGATCAACACGATCGACGGCCACATCACCGCTGTGTCCACCTCGCGCGCCTCGCTCGGTGCCGACCAGAACCGGTTCGAGAGCGTCATCCGCAACCTCGCCGTCTCCAAGGAGAACCTCACCGCAGCCGGTTCGCGTATCCGCGACACCGACATGGCCGAGGAAATGGTCAAGTACACCCGCTCCAGCATCCTGTCGCAGGCCGGTACCGCCATGCTCGCGCAGGCGAACCAGTCCAACCAGGGCGTTCTCTCGCTGCTGCGCTAAATCACGGACTGACCGACCGACCGGCCCAAAAGCCGCAGAGTCGACTGACCGGGAATCGGCCGGTGGCACGCACGATCTGACCTGGACCTCAGACCGAGCGGGCCGCCGGCCACTCGCACACCCGCAGACAACGGAACGGACACGGCGCCATGGGACTCTCCATCGATGGCCTGATCAGCGGCCAGGACACCACGACCCTGATCAACAACCTCATCGCGGTCGAGGCGATCCCGCAGACCCTGCTCAAGGGCAAGGTCTCCGCCGCCCAGAACTACACCACCGCCGTGCAGGGCCTGAACACCCAGGTCGCCGCTCTCAACGACGCCGCCACCAAGGCCGCCAAACCCGCCAGCTACGACCTCTACACCGCCACCAGCAGTTCCAGCCAGGTCACCGCGACCACGAGCACCGGCGCCGCCGCCGGCGTGCTCGACATCACCGTCGGCCGGCTCGCGCAGAACCAGGTCACCGTCACCGGGCCGCTCACCGCCTGGCCCGACGCCACCCTCACCCTCACCGACGCGGCCGGAAAAGCCACCGTGCTCACCCCGGCCTCCACATCGCTCGACGACGTCGTGACCGCCGTCAACGCGGCCGGGCTCGGCATCACCGCCACCAAGGTCGCCGTGGGCGCCGACGGCTTCCGCGTGCAGTTCAGCAGTGCCGCCCCCGGCGCCGCCGCGTCTTTCACTCTCACCGGCGGCACGGTCCCGACCACCCAGGTCAAGGCCGCCCAGGATGCCCAGGTCACGCTGTGGGCCGGCACCACGGCCGAACAGACGATCACCTCGGGCAGCAACACCTTCACCAACCTGCTGCCCGGCCTGGATGTGACCGTCCAAGCGGTCTCCACCACACCGGTCACGCTCACCGTGACACGGGACGACGCCGCCATCACCAAGATCGCCGGCGGCCTGGTCAGCGGCCTCAACGACATCTTCGCCGTCATCACCAACCGGTCGGCCGTGTCGACCACGACAGACTCCACAGGTAAGAGCGTCACCACCGCCGGGCTCTTCGCCGGCGACGGCACCATCCGCACGGTCAACCAGAACCTGCTCACCGCCGCGTCGATGCCCGTGGACGGGCGCTCCCCGTCGGAGATCGGCATCAGCATCACCAAGAGCGGCACCCTGGAATTCGACGCCGAGAAGTTCGCCGCTGCCCTGGCCAAGGACCCGGCCGGCGTGATGAAAACCGTGCAGGAGATCTCCGGCCGGGTCGCGTCGGCCGCGGCGACGGCATCGAACAAATACGACGGCACCCTCACCACCACCATCACCAGCCAGCAGTCCCAGGTGCGCACGATGGGCCTGGAGATCAGCGACTGGGACCTGAGGCTCACGGCCAAACGCACCTCGCTCGAACGGGTCTACACGGCCATGGAATCCAGGCTGGGTGAGCTGAAAACGCAGTCCTCCTGGCTCACCTCGCAGATCAATTCACTACCCGATACCTACACAGGGAGCTCCAGCTGATGACCACCGCACTGTTCCCACCCCACCAGCTTTCGATGCCACAGCAGTCAGCCCAGCCTTCGGCGGCCCAGCTGGCCGCCGCACAGGGCAAACGCGCCCAGCTCAACCGTGAGGCCGTGCTGTCGGCCACGCCGGTGCGCCTGCTCACCATGCTCTACGACAGGCTGATGCTCGACCTGGACCGCGCCGAGGCCGCCCAGGACGGCGAGAACTGGCCGATCGCCTCCGAGAACCTGCTGCACGCGCAGGCCATCGTCGACGAACTCACCACCTCGCTCAACGTCACCGCGTGGGACGGAGCCGACGGGCTGCTCGCCATCTACACCTACGTCTCGAACGCGCTGATCGGTGCGAACATCCACCGTGACGTTGCCCGCACCCGGGAGAGCATCGTTCTGCTCGAGCCGCTGCGTCAGGCCTGGCACGAAGCGGCCGCTGCGTTGCCGGCGACGCCGACCGCGGCGAGCGGAGAGGGCTACCGTGGAGTCGCCTGAGGTCCACTCCAGCAGCGCCCGGCCCCACAGCACTCGTTCGGGCCTCGCCGCGCCGGGGGAGCCGCGCACCAGCAACGCCGAATGGCTGCAGGTGCTCGACGAGCTGGAGACCAGCCTGGGCAGCGGTGCCCGGGACGCCGTGCTCTCCGCCCAGGGCGGCCAACTCGTGACCGGGGTGCAGTGGCGTGCCCCCGAACACATCGGCCAGCTCCCGCGCGAACTCGAGGAACGGGCGCGGGTGCTGCTCACCGGCCAGCTCGAACTGATCCGCGAGATCGAGGATGCCCGCCGCTCCGCCGGCGCCCACCTGGCCGCCGTGCGCACCATCCTCTCCACCCACCTCTCCGACCAGCCGGTCTATCTGGATATCGCGGGCTGACCCGGCAGAATTTCTGACAGATTCCCTGACAAATATCCCGAAACGTCCTAACGAACGCTCGTCGACGGCCGATAGCTACGGATGAGCACGGATTGCTCATCACAGGCCACGGATCGGCCGTCCGGAACATTGACGACGAATCGGGCCCCTGCGTGATTGAATCCGTGACCACCGCGGCGCTGACCAGCGCCCTGGACGGACTGGCCCTGCGCCAGCGCACCATCGCGAACAACATCGCGAACGTGAACACCCCCGGCTACCAGGCCCAGCGGGTCTCGTTCGAGGACGCCCTCTCCCAGTCGGTGCGGGACGGCGACGGCCACACCGCGGCCAGCACCGCACGCTCGCTGGAGCCGACCAGACTCGACGGCAACAACGTGAACCTCGACACCGAAACGGTCTCGAACATCGACACCGTGCTGCGCTACCAGTTCGCCGCCCAGGCCGTGGCGGGCGCCGACTCGAGCATGCGCGCAGCGCTCCGGACCAGCTGATGGGCCTCGACGCTCTCGGCATCGCCGGCACCGGTCTCACCCTGCACCGCAAGTGGCTCGACGCCGTCGCCGACAACATCGCCAACGCCAACACCGCGACCGCCACCTCCGGGGATGCCTTCCAGGCCCGGTACATCGTCGCCCAGGAGGGTGAGGGCGTCTCGGGTGCCTACGTGGCCGGCGCCGCGCTGGGCGACGCCGAGGGCCTGCTCGTCTACGAACCCGACAACCCCATCGCGGATGCCGACGGCTACGTGCGCCGCCCCGACATCGACATGGCCGAGCAAATGGGCGAGCTGATCATGGCCCAGCGCGGCTACCAGGCCAACGCCGCCGTCATCGACCGCGCCAAGACCTCTTACGAAGCCGCCCTGCAGATCGGACGCAACTGATGACCATCCCCGCCATCGGCTCCGTGCCCGCCGTCAGCGCCACGTCGTACCTGCCCGCCAGCACGGCCACGGGCGCCACCGAATCCTCTGACACCGGCTTCGCCAGCGCCCTCACCGGCGCGGTGAACAACCTCCAGCAGCTGCAGTCCACCTCCAACAGCTACGCCATCCAGGCCGTGACGGGTGACCTCGACGACATCCACACCGCCACCATCGCGTCTTCACGCGCCGCGGTCACCCTTGAGCTCGTCGCTGCCGTGCGCAACAAGGGCGTCGAAGCGTTCAACGACATCATGAGAATGCAGGCCTGATGCCCGCTCAGATCACCTCGGTGTTCCGTCGCCTGGGCAACGCCGTCCGCGAATTCACCGTCGCCCAGCGCACCATGGCCATCATCGGGGTCGCCGTGCTCGCCCTGGGCACGGCCGCGCTCACGATGTGGGCCACCCAACCGGCGTACACCCCGCTGTACTCGGGACTGAGCGGCTCCGACGCCAACACCATCGTGGAGCAGCTGCGCACCGACGGTGTCGCCTACGAGCTGAGCGACGGGGGAGCGACCATCCTGGTGCCGGAGGCCGACGTCTACGACCAGCGGCTCAAATCCGCCGCCGCCGGCCTGCCGACGTCGAGCACCGGAGGCTACTCGCTGCTGGACACCATGGGGGTCACCGCCTCCGAGTTCCAGCAGTCGGTCACCTACAAGCGGGCCCTCGAGGGCGAACTCGCCGCGACCATCGAGGCCATGAAGGGTGTGCAGACCGCTTCGGTGCGGCTGGCGATCCCCGAGGCCACGGTGTTCACCGAGGAGACCAATGATCCCACCGCATCCGTCTTCGTGGGCACCCGGAACGGCGTCACCCTGAACGCCGAGCAGGTGCAGGCCATCGTGCACCTCACCAGCGCCTCCATCGACGGCATGAAGCCCACGGATGTCGCGGTCATCGACGCGGCCGGCGTCGTGCTCTCCGCCGTGGGCGTCGGGGCCACGGGGTCGGCCGGCCAGCAGGCCGGCGACTACGAGGAACGGGTGCGCGGTTCGGTGCAGGCCATGCTCGACAAGGTCGTGGGACCCGGCAACGCCACCGTCGTGGTCGCCGCAAATATGAGCAACCAGAGCGCCCAGGTCGTGGAGGAGACCTTCGCGGTTCCCGAGAACGCCCCGGCGCTCAACGAGGCCGTGACGACAGAGTCCTACTCCGGTGCCGGGGATGCCGCGGCCGGTGTGCTCGGACCCGACAACATCGCCGTGCCGGCCGAGACCACGGCGGACGGCACCTTCACCAGCGAGGACACCACCCGTAACAACGCCATCAACAAGGTCACCGAAACGCGCACGGTGCCCGCAGGGGAGATCAACCGGCAGACGGTGTCGGTGGCGGTGAACGCCGCGGTCGCCGAAGACCTCAACGTGACCGACCTGACCAGCCTGGTGTCCTCCGCCGCCGGCATCGACGTAGCCAGGGGAGACGCCGTGACCGTGGAGGTCGTGAGCTTCAACGCCGCCGGCGCCGACGCCGCGGCTGCGGCGCTGGCCGAGGCCGCCGCGGCCGAAGAGGCCGCCCGCAATGCCGGCATCCTGCAGGTGGGGCTGATCGTGGCTGGCACCGTGATCGCTTTTGTGCTCGGGCTGATCCTCTATGCCAGGCGCTCACGCCGGCAGAGCCGCAAGGCCATCGAGCTGAGTGACCTGGTGCAGGCGCGGTCTGCGCTGGATGCGCCGACGGTGCCGTTGTCGTTGCCGCCGCAGATGGCGCCACTGTTCATCGACTCCACGCCCACCGAGGTCTACCCGGTCGCCGGCGGCGGTGCCCTGCCCAGCGGCGGCGACCAGCGGGTGGCCGACATCGACGCCCTTGCCCTGCGTGACCCGCAGATGGCGGCCGAGATGCTGCGCGGTCTGATGGACGATCGGCAGCCCGCATGATGGACGCCAAGACCGGCCTGACCGGCACCCAGAAGGTGGCCGTGGTCCTGATGACCATGGACCAGCAACGCGCGTCAGAGGTGATGAAGCAGTTCTCCGAGGTCGAGGCGGCCGAGATCATCGCCGAAATCGTGCAGCTGCGCCGGGTCGACGCGTCGGTCATGGACAGCGCCGTAGCCGAGTTCCACGAACTCACCACCATCGGCGCCCGCAACCCGCGCGGCGGTCACGCCGTCGCGGTCGGACTGCTGGAGAAGTCTTTCGGCGCCGAGCGGGCGGCCGGCGTGATGAGCCGGGTGGCGACCTCCATGGCCGGCAAGGCATTCGAGTTCCTCGACACCGTCGACTCGATGCAGGTGCTCGCGCTTCTCGACGGCGAACTGCCGCAGACCATCGCCCTGGTGCTCGCCCACCTGCGTCCGGAACACGCCTCCGCGATCCTCTCCGGGCTGGACGGCCCGGTACGCACCGATGTCGCCCAGTGCATCGCCTCCACAGGGCCGGCCACGCCGGAGGCCGTGCGGGTGGTCACCGACATCCTCAAGAAACGCATCGGAGCCGTCGCCGCGTCGCGGGACTCCGCCGAGGTCGTCGGCGGTGTGCAACCGCTGGTGGAGATCATCAACCGCGCCGACATCAACACCGAACGGGCCCTGCTCGAGGCGCTGGATGAACGCGACCCGGTGCTCGCCGAAGAGGTGCGCTCCCGCATGCTCACCTTCGCCGACATCATCAAGCTGGAAAACCGCGATGTGCAGCTGGTGCTGCGCGGCATCGACGCCGCCGTGCTGGCCGTGGCCATGAAGGGGTCCACCGAGCTGGTCGTCGACATCATCCAGCGCAACCTCTCCGAGCGGAACCGCGAGATCCTCAACGACGAGGTCACCGGCCTCGGACCGGTGCGGGTCTCGCAGGTGGAAGAGGCCCGCGCCACCATCGTGCGGTCGATCCGCGACCTGGCCGCCCAGGGCGCGATCACCGTGCAGCGTGCCGACGAGGATGACTTCGTTGTTTAGCGCGGCACGCACCGGCGCTGGGGTTCCGGATGCCGACTTCTCGGCGCTGGTCTTTCCCACCCTCGCCGACGCCGGGGGGAATATCGGACGCGATGACGACCGCACAAGGGTCGAGCGCCAGTGGCAGGCCAGA
Source organism: Cryobacterium sp. TMB1-7 (assembly GCF_004402435.1). Taxonomy (NCBI): domain Bacteria; kingdom Bacillati; phylum Actinomycetota; class Actinomycetes; order Micrococcales; family Microbacteriaceae; genus Cryobacterium; species Cryobacterium sp. TMB1-7. The sequence continues at coordinate 89,594 of NZ_SOFZ01000022.1, read as the reverse complement.
GGCCACGCCGCCGGGTACGCCGAGGGACTGCGGGCGGCGGCGGCGGCCGTCGACGCGCGGGTGGCCACGCTCGAGGCCGAGCATGCCGAGCTGATGCAGGCCGCCGGCCGGCAGCGCGACCGCACGTTGGAGGTGCTCAACGCCGTGGTCCGCGCGCTCGAGACCCGTACCGTGCCGGTGCTCCACGACGTCGAAGACACCCTGCTCGGCGCCGCCATCGACCTGGCCGAGGCGATCATCGGCCACGCTCTCGCCGACGAGGCGACCGCGGTGCGCTCGGCGCTGGCTCGCACCCGGGCCGACGGGGCAGCGGGGTCTCTCGGTCACACTGTGCGGCTGAACCCGCACGACCTCGCTGCCCTCGACGGCTCCGCACTCGACGGCTCCGCGCTGGCCGGGTCTGGCGTCACCCTGGTGGCGGATGCGAGCCTGTCCCGCGGCGACGCCGTCAGCGAGTTTCCCGACGGCTACCTCGACGCCCGCATCGGCAGTGCCCTGCAGCGGGCAAGGGCGGCGTTGGCCGGAGGCGTGTCATGACCCTCACTAGGCCGGACAGCACCGACCGCCTGGCCAGAGCCCTGGCGGCGGCCCGCCCGGAGCGGGTGGGCGTGGTCGCGTCGATCGTGGGCCTGAGCGTGGACGTGCGCGGGCTGAACGGCGCCATCGGCGACCTCGTCGTGATCGGCGGACCCGGATCGCAGGCAGGCACCGGTGCCGGGGGCGTTGACGCCGAAGTCGTGGCCACCACCCCCGATGGCATGCGCTGCATGCCGTTGGCCAGGCTCACCGGCATCCGGGTCGGCGACCCCGTGCGTGCCGGTGGCGGCGGCACCGGCTTCCTCGTCCCGACCGGTTCCGGCCTGCTGGGCCGGGTGATCGACGGGCTCGGCCGTCCCATCGACGGCAAGGGACCACTCGTCGTGGAGCAGCGGGTGCCCCTTGATCACGCCAGCCCGTCCGCCATGGCGAGGTCGCGCATCCAGTCGCCCTTGCAGCTGGGGGTACGGGTGCTCGACACCCTCACCACCGTGGGCAAGGGCCAGCGGATGGGCCTGTTCGCCGGTTCCGGCGTGGGCAAGTCGTCGCTGCTGTCGATGATCGCCCGCGGCACCGATGCCGAAGTGTCGGTGATCGCCCTGGTGGGCGAGCGCGGGCGCGAGGTGCGCGAGTTTCTCGAGGACGACCTCGGCGCCGAGGGACTGGCCAGGTCGATCGTCGTCGTGTCGACCTCGGACGAGCCGGCCATGATGCGCCTGCGGGCCGCGTTCGTCGCCACCCGCATCGCCGAGTCGTTCCGCGACCGGGGTGCCGACGTGATGCTGATGATGGACTCGCTGACCCGGGTGGCGATGGCCCAGCGGGAGATCGGACTGTCGGTGGGCGAGCCGCCCGCCACTCGCGGCTACCCGCCGTCGACGTTCTCACTGCTCGCCCGCCTGCTCGAACGGGCCGGCACCGACCAGGCCGGCTCCATCACCGGCATCTACACTGTGCTCGTCGACGGCGACGACCACAACGAACCCATCGCCGACGCCGCCCGGTCCATCCTCGACGGCCACGTGGTGCTCGACCGCAAACTTGCCGTGCTCGGCCATTTTCCCTCTGTCGACGCCCTCGCCTCGATCTCCAGGGTGGCCTCACGGGTGACGACGCCTGAGCAGGCCGCCGTGGCCGGCACCCTGCGTGCGGTGCTCGCCGCCCGGCGCGCCGCACAGGACCTGCTCGACGTTGGCGCCTATCGCCGCGGCACCAACCCGTTGGTCGACGCCGCCGTGGAGCACGACGCCGCCATCACCGCGTTCCTGCAGCAGCGGATGGACGAGCACACCCCGGCCGCCGAGGCCTGGGACAGACTCGCCGCGCTGGCCCGGCTGCTGGGCGGTGCCCGATGACCCGCCAGTTCTCTCTCGCCGGCCTGCTGCGCCTGCGCCACCTGCAGCAGGACCAGGCCGCGGGCGACCTCGCCGTCGCCAATGCACGGCTACGGGCCGCCGCGACCCGCATCGACGAGACCCGTGCCGCGCTGGAGCACCTGCCGATCAGCGCCACCGGCGCCGACACCCTTTACGCGATCGCCGCCGCCCGGGCGTCATCCCGCAGCATGCTGGCTGAACTCGCGGCCCTCGACGCGGTCGCCCAGCAGGGCGTCGTCGACGCGCAACGCGAATTCGAGTCGAGGAAGTCCGCCGCCGTGAGCCTGGAGAAGCTCGAGGGGCGCCACGGCGACCTGGCCGCGGCCGAAGACCTGCACGCCGAACAGACCATCATCGACGAGATAGCGTCGACCGGCTGGCACCGACGGCTGGGCGACGAACGAGCCGGCACCGCTTCGTCGGGCACCGGGGCACCAACGGGGGAGAAGCGATGACGATGGTGGAAGCGCTCGGCCGGATGGGCGAGATTCAGGCCAGGCTGGTGCAGCTCAACGACCTTGTCGCCGGCGGTACCGGAGCGACGAGCGTCACGGCCGGCAGTGGGGCCGGGTCGTCAGTCTCCGCGACCAGCTTCGCCGATGCCCTCGCCGCGGCCACCGGCACGACAGCCCCGACCACCGGCGCAGCCGGCTCGGGAGCGACCGGTGCCGGCGTCGTCGCGGCGGCCGAGAAGTACCTGGGCGTGCCATACGTCTTCGGCGGCGAGGACAGCACCGGAATGGACTGCTCGGGTCTCGTGCAACGCGTCTACGCCGACCTCGGCATCGAGGTGCCCCGTCTGGTGTCCGGGCAGATGACCATCGGCACCGAGGTGGCGTCGCTGGCCGAGGCCAAGCCCGGTGACCTCATCGTCACCGGCGGCGGCGACCACATCCTGATCTACGCCGGCAACAACCAGGTGATCCACGCGCCATACGAGGGGCGCACGGTCAGCAAGGTGGATGCCTACATGGACGATTCCGAGATCACCACCATCCGCCGGGTGATCCCCGATCAGGCGGCCACCGCCAGCGTGGCATCGAGCTCCACCGACCTGCTCACGGCGGCATTCGCGTCGATGTTCAACGGCGCCGCGTCCAACGGCAGCGCGTCCACCGGCTCCTCGTCCGCTTCGGCACTGTCCCTGTCTGGATTGCTCTCGTGACCGCGCCCACGCAGTTCCCTCGTTCCCCGGGAGCGCCCGGGGTCGCCCCCGGTCGCGGGTCCCGCGGTTCCCAGCCGGATCCCGCCGTCGGCGCCGACGCGTTCGCGGGAGCGTTGCGCGGTGCCGCGTCCGGTCCGGAATCCGGCGCCGGATCGGTTGGGGCACGTCGCGTAGCTTCTGCAGGCCCCGGCGGTGCTGGGCCCGGGGGAGCTGTCCGTAGCGGTGTTCCTTCCAGCGGTGGCACCGCGCTCAGCAGGCCCGTGCCCACCCGGCCCTCACCCACCACAACCGCATCCGCGAGCCGCACCGAACTCAGCGACACTGAACCCGGCGACGACGCTGAACTCAACGACGAACCCTTCGCGTCTGCGCCTGCCGCGTCCCTTCCCACAGGGTCGCCGTCGGTATCTTCCGCAATCGTCGCGTCACCTCAGCCGGGATCAGGTTCGGCCGTGGCCGGAGCCCTGCCGGGCGGGATGAGCCAAGCGTCGGCTTCACCTGCCGATCCCGGCGCCACCCCGATCGGCCCCGGCATCGTCGCCCCGGTCGGAGCGGGGGATGCCGGTGTCGGATCCGGAGCCGGCCCCGCTGCGCCGATGGCACCGGCCTTGGGCCAGCCGGCGGGAACCGCCGCCACCGGGCACGCAGCACCCGCTACTACCGGGAGCACCGACACCAGCATCGCCCCGATCGGCACCGCGGCGAACGGCACTGCCGCGGACGAAACTGCCGCGAACGGAACTGCCGCGAACGGAACTGCCGCGAACGGCACCGCCGCGGACGGGGCCGCGTTGATCGCGACCGCAACGGCCGCCACTGCCGCGACCCCTAGTGCCGCGACCGCCGCTGCCGCGACCATCATTGCCGAGACCACCCCTGCCGCGAACGGGACCTCGTTGACCGCGGCCGCAGCGACCGACACTGCTCCGACCACCACTGACGCGACAGTCACCGACGCGACAACCACCGACGCGACCGCCCCTGCCGCGACCGCCCCTGCCGCGACCGCCTCTGCCGGCACCGCGGCTGCCGCGACCGGCACTGCAGCGACCGGCACCGCAACGACCGGCCCTGCCGCGACGGCGACTGCAGTCACCGGTGCTGGCACGACGGCGATTGCGGCGACCGAGACTGCCGCCGGCGCCGCCGGTGCCGTGGGGTCGCCCCGGACGCCCGGTGCGGCTACAGACGAACCCGCTGGCGCTGAGGCACCAGCGGCCGGCCTCACTCTGGCGGCCGCCTCCGGGCCGGTGGCCGCGGTACCCGTCAACGGCTCAACCGCCGGTGCCCCGGCGCTGCCGCCCTCGACCGGTCCTGCCGTTCCGGCGCCGCTGGCGAGCCAGGTGGCCCGTCCGCTGTTCACCCTGGCGGCTGCCGGACCCGGCGAACACACCATGTCGATCAGCGTCACCCCCGATGAGCTCGGGCCGGTCCTGGTGCGGGCGCAGATCAGCGCCACTGGCATCCGTCTGGAGCTCTTCGCCCCCACCGACGTCGCGCGGGACGCCCTGCGGCTCATCCTGCCCGACCTGCGCCGCGACCTGGCCGGCGGCGCACTGTCGGCGAGCCTCGACGTCTCCACGCGCAGCCAGCCCGGCGATGCCGGCTCGTCGGGCCGGCAGGACCGCCCCGCCGCCGACCAGCCCGGCCAGGGCAACGCGGCGCTCGGCGGAGATCCGCGCGGAGCCCAGGACCGCCGCCGGGAATCCGGTGCACCCGACCAGTGGCTGCGGTCCCCGCCGATCGGCGCCGACGCCGCGGACCCGCTAGCGGACCCGACCCAACCCGACCAGACCAGGGGACGTATCGATGTTCTCGCCTGACCCGCCGCCCGGCACCCCTTGGCCCTGTACCTCACCACGCACCGCTCACCGCACGCAGCCTCCCAGAAACGAGAACCCATGACCGTCGACGCCGTCGGCTCCGTGTCCACCGCCGCAGCCGACTCCAGCGCTGGAGCCAGCATGTACTCGACGACACCGGTGCGCACGCCCAAGCAGACTCTCGATTCCGAGACCTTCATGTCGCTTCTGGTGGCCCAGCTGCGCAACCAGGATCCGAGTTCGCCCATGGACACCAACCAGATGATCTCCCAGACCACCCAGCTGGCCATGATGGAGAAACTCACCGCGCTGTCCACCACCGCGGACGAGAACTTCTCGCTGCAGATGCGCACGGCCGCAGCCGCTCTCGTCGGACAGAACGTCACCTACACGGATGCCACCGGCGCGAGCATCACCGGCATCGCGTCAGCGGTCTCCTACGCCGGCCCGGTGCCCCAGGTCACCGTCGGCACGGCCAGCGTGGCTCTCGACGCGATCTCGGGGGTGACCGCCCCCACCGGGTGATCCGGCTCCGCGCCCGCACCCAGCGAGCCCGCCACTCGCCAGCTCGATCTGCACCAACGCGACACACTCCCGCAAACCGGGCGGGGTCGCCGCATCCCTACTCCGTCATCACCTTCTGAAAGGCAGCACCCATGCTTCGCTCCCTGTACTCCGGCATCTCCGGCCTTCGCGCCCACCAGACCATGCTCGACGTCACCGGCAACAACATCGCCAACGTCAACACCACGGCGTTCAAGGGCTCGGCCACCCAGTTCCAGGACACCCTCTCGCAGCTCACCCAGGGCGCCGGCGGCCCGGGCGCCACGACCGGCGGCACCAACCCGGCACAGGTGGGCCTCGGTGTGCAGGTCGCCGGCATCGCCACCAACTTCGCGCAGGGGTCGTCGCAGGCTACCGGCAAGGCATCCGACATGCTCATCTCCGGCGACGGGTTCTTCCTCACCCAGCAGGGCGGCGACACCATCTACACCAGGGCCGGCTCCTTCGACTTCGACTCCGCCGGTCGCCTCGTCACCCCGTCGGGTGCGATCGTGCAGGGCTGGGGCGCGGTGGATGGCGTGGTCAACGAGGGCGGCGCTGTCGGGGACCTGTCCCTGCCGCTGAACGCGGTCGTTCCGGGCAAGGCGACGAGTTCGGTCGCGATGAGCGGCACCTTGCCCTCTGATGCTGTCGGAGGCACGCAGCTGCTGCGAGACATCAAGGTCTACGACGCCTCGGGTGCTGCCCGAACGGTCTCCCTAACCTTCACCAAGGCTGCGACGGGCAGCGGTTGGGGTGTCTCGGGTACCGATGGCGGCACTGCGGCAACGACCACGCTGGGCTTCACCGGCAACGTCGTGACGTCCGGCGGCTCACTCGTCATCGGTGACCCCGCCGCCGGCGGAATCACCGTGGACCTCAGCGCGCTGAACGGCCTGGCCGGTATCAGCACTGTGGGGGTCAAGTCGCAGGACGGCAGCGCCCCCGGCTCGCTCGAGTCCTACACGTTCGGCAAGGACGGCACCCTAATCGGTCTGTTCAGCAACGGTGAGCAGAAGGCGCTGGGCCGGATCGCCCTCGCCACTTTCACCAACCCGGGCGGGCTCGAGAAGACCGGCTCGAACGGATACCGGGCCACCTTCAACTCCGGCACCGCCGAACTCGGCGCTCCCGGTTCCGCCGGCTTGGGCTCGCTCACCGGTGGAGCCCTGGAAATGTCCAACGTGGACCTGTCGCAGGAGTTCACCAACCTGATCGTTGCCCAGCGCGGCTTCCAGGCGAACGCCCGCATCATCACCACCTCCGACGAGGTACTGCAGGAACTCACCAACCTCAAGCGCTAACGCAGCGCACGTGCCGGCTTGATCAGGCCCTGGGCGGTGCTGTTGTTTCTGGCGGCCCGTCCCGGGTGCGGCCGGGCATCTCGATGAGTGTTTGGCCGGGGTCGATGGTTGTGGGTGGGCGGAGCCAGTAGCGGCCGGTGTTTTCGAAGATCTGCCAGTGCTGGTTGTGGAGCAGCAGGTGGTGGGCGGGGCAGAGCAGGATGCCCTGGTTGATGTCGGTTCTGCCGTGGTCTCTGAGCCAGTGTTCGATGTGGTGGGCTTCGGTGAACGCTGGTGGGCGGTCGCAGCCGGGCCACCGGCAGCCGCCGTCGCGGGCGGCGAGGGCCCGGCGTTGGGCCCGGTTGAACAGACGTTGTTCGTGGCCGAGGTCCAGGGGCCGGTTGACCTCGTCGACGGTGATCTCAACACTTCCCGAGTCGCAGATGAGGCGTTCGATGGTTTCGGGGGAGACCGGGGCGTTGTTGCCCTCGATGTAGCCGTGCCCGGTTTGGCCGGGTAGGCAGATCAGGATGTCGTCGGCGGCGGCCGGTCCTGTGGGTGCGGCGGGTCTGGCCGTCGTGGCGGTGGTAGTGAGGATCTGCACGGCGGGGCGGCGGCCGCCGAGCATCTCGTTGGGGTTGATGGTGGTGCCGGCTTTGAGGAGGTCGAGGAAACCGTCGCAGGTGATTTGGCTGGTGTTGCGGGGGTCGTTCTTGACGCGTTTGGCCCAGGCGGCGCGTGCGGTGTCGACGAAGCGCACGCCGCCGCGGCGGGGGCTGGTGAGGCTGTCGAAGGTGGACTTGATGAACTCGCCCTGTTCCGGCGGAAAGAGCCCGTCGACGCGGACCTGGCCGGTGTTCAGGGTCCAGATGCGCAGGTAGCGGTCGTCCCAGGCTTTCTGTTCGCGCACCCGGATGCCGGCCTCGTCGAGGCTGTCGCGTACCTGCCGGGCTCGTTTGAGTAGTTGGTCCACGTTCTGCGATTCGGCGTCGGTGAGTAGTCCGGCCAGGGCGTCGGCGAGGGCCGGTCCGGTGACGACGGTGTCGATGTCGCCCAGGCCGGTGCGCAGGGCGTGGGCGGCATCGATCGAGAGGGTGCCTCCGGTCACGGCGTGCGAGATCGGTGCGTGCCACGGCATCGGCGCCGGCAGCGGAACGACCGGAGCGACCCCGTCGTGGCCGTCGACCCCGTCGACCCCGTCGAGCGCATCAGGGATGTCCGGGTCCAGCGCCCCCTCGAGTAGCCGGCGGGCCGCTTCGGCGTCGATCGCGGCGGCCTGCGCTTGGGCGTCTTCGACCTCGGCGAGCATCCGGCCCACCCCCACGAGCTTGCGGGACTCGACCTTGCTGGTGCCGGTCAGCTTCTGAATCAACCCCTCGGGATTGAGGAAGCCCTGCTGCGCAGCCAGACCGGACTGGCCCAGCTCCCATCGGGACCGCTGGGCCAGGGTCTTCGCCAGCCACGCCTTGCGGGTGTCCAGCTCGCGTTGGGCCCGGGCCAGGGTCTGCTGACCGGACAGGACAGCGGCATCCGTGAGCTTGTCGTAATCGACACTGCAAGAGCCCAGTCGGGCCACGTCGACCGCCGCATCCACCAGCCCATCGCCGCGGGAAGCGGCGAAGATGTCTGCGATACTCGACTGGTTTGTCATGCCCCGAATCTAGCCCGATTCCGAAACTTTGTGTGAGCAAAAGTCAACTTGTGGATAACCTCTTTTTTGGGCCATTCCTGGGCCCCGTGCGTTAGCTTGACCTCATGGACGCACGAGCGATCGGCTATGGGGGACACATGAGAACGGCAGCAGCCAGGGCCACGCGGGCCGGAGCCATCCTCGCCGCGGCTGCGCTCTGCCTGGGCGTTGCGCTGGCCCCGGCACCGGGCACCAGCGAGGCCAATGAAGCGGCGGCACCGTGGCGCGTCACCGAGCACGCCGGGGCCGGGCTCGCCACCGACCATGACGCCATCATGGCTCGGGAGATCTACCCCGGCCACACCCTTGCCGAGCTGAACTACTCGCCTCAAGAGCAGGAGTGGGCGCTCTACCAGAAGCCTCTGGGTGACGCCGCGAGTGTCATCGAGACCGAGTTCGCCGACGACTACGCCTACTGCTACTTCGGAGAGTCGCACACCTTCACGATGGGCTTCGCCGGCGATGCGCCGGCCGGGGCGATCGCGGTGCTCGATGCTACCGGTCTGCCCTACACCACCGTCGAAGGCCTCGGCTTCTCTGCGACCGAGTACCAGGCCGCCGCTGACGCCGTGACAAGCCAGGTCGTCGATGCACTCGACGAGGCGGGACTGAGATCGACTGCAGGATTCACGGTCGGGTCGGATCCCACCACTCAGCCCCGAGTCATCGTGGTGTCGATCATGGGTGACAACGCCGCAAGCCGCCAGGCGGGGATGGCCGCTGTCGGCGCACCCACGATCAGCGCGCCATTCTCGGTGACCGTCCTCGAAGGCGACGGGATGCCCACCGTGGTTGCGTTCTAGCCCGCACGGCTCCGGCTCACATCGCGGCCGCTAACGCAACGCAGTGAGCAGCCGACAGTGGTTGTCGACGGCTGCTGGAGTCGTCCGGGAACCAGGGACGGGTCCATGATCGTTGTAACCAGGCTGAACGACAGTCAGTTCGCGATCAATCCCGACCTCATCGAACGCATCCACGTCAATCCGGACACCACCCTCGTGATGGTGGATGGCGCCAAGTTCATCGTCACCGAGAGCCTGGCCGAGGTCGTCGAGAAGATCGCGGCCTACCGGGCGCACGTGATCGGCCTGGCCTACAGCGCCGGTGACGGTTCCGTCGTCGACCCCGACACCCGACCGGACGCCGTTGTCCCCCTGCGCCCCCGGAGAATATAGATGGATCCCGCAACCCTGATCGGCATCGTGCTCGCCTTCGGCGCGCTCTTCGCGATGATCACCATCGAGGGCTCGCACATCACCGCGATCCTGCTGCCCGCCCCGATCGTGCTGGTCTTCGGCGCCACCATCGCCGTCGGCATCGCCGGCGGAACCCTGCGCGACACCGTCAAGGCCATCAAGGCGCTTCCCGGTGCCTTCCTGGGTAAGACCACCCCGCCCCAGAAGCTCATCGACCAGGTCGTCGGTCTGGCCGAGAAGGCCCGCAGCTCCGGCCTGCTCGCCCTCGAGCAGGAGGCCGACACGATCACGGACCCGTTCCTGCGCGGCGCACTGCAGAACATCGCCGACGGCACCGACGGTGATGAGCTGCGCATCCTGCTCGAAGACGAGATCGCCACCCGCACCAAGGAGAGCCGTAACGCGGCCAAATTCTTCACCACCCTCGGCGGCTATGCCCCCACGGTCGGCATCATCGGCACCGTGATCTCGCTCACCCACGTTCTCGAGAACCTCGACACCCCGTCCACCCTCGGCCCGATGATCGCCGCCGCGTTCGTTGCGACGCTCTGGGGGCTCCTGTCCGCGAACTTCCTCTGGCTGCCGATCGGCAGCCGGCTGAAGAGGCTTTCCGACATCGAGGCTGAGCGGATGATCCTCCTCATGGAGGGCGCGCTGGCCGTGCAGGCCGGCAGTCAGCCACGCCTGCTCGGCGAGCGGTTGCAGGCCATGGTTCCGATGGCATCCGCCAAGGGCGCCAAGGCCGGAAAGTCGTCGTCCAAGCCGCTCAAGAAGGCCGCGTGAGCGGACGCGGCCGGGGCCGTGGTCGCGGACTCGAGGAGGAACACGAGGAGCACGTCGACGAGCGCTGGATGGCCTCGTACATGGACATGGTCACCGTGCTGATGTGCATGTTCATCGTGCTTTTCGCCATGTCGACGGTGGACCAGGCCAAGTTCGTGCAGTTGAAGAACTCGTTGGCGACGGGCTTCGGAGCGGTGGACGTGGGCAAGGTGGACACCGCGGAGGGCATCGTGGTGCCGGCCGACCTTGTCGACACCCCGGCGGTGAACCAGGATGTCGGTCTCACCGACCTCGATCTCGCGATAGCCGAGGTCAACGACCTCACCGCGGTGCAAGCGGCCATGCAGGCGGCGCTCAGCGCGGTCGGCCTCGACGCCCTCGTGGAGTACACCATCGACGAACGCGGCCTCTCGGTGGGCCTGATCGGCTCCGAGACCTTCTTCGAACCCAACGTCGCCACCCTCAGCGGCCAGGCGGTCTCGGTGCTCGACACCATCGGCCCGGTGCTGGCCGGCAGTCAGCGCGGGGTGTCGGTGGAGGGGCACGCCGACCGGCACGGCGTGACCATCAACTACCCGACCGACTGGGAGCTCTCCAGCGCCAGGGCCACCCAGGTGCTGCGGCACCTGGTGGAGCGCACCGGGGTGGCCCAGGACCGGATCGGCGCGATCGGATACGGTTCGGCCCGGCCGGTGGACACCGGTGACGACCTGGCCGCGATGGCCCGCAACCGGAGGGTCGACGTGGTGCTGCTCTCCAATCAGCCAGACAGCGTGCGTGCCCTGATCCCGTCGGTGCTCGACGGCACGGCCGTGCCCGACGAGACGGCGCCGGCCAAGAGCGTCCCGGCCAAGAGCGGCCACAAGACGGGCAGTGACAAACCCGTGGTCAGCTCCGGCCACTGAGGTCCCGGAATCCGCCGCCGGCCGGGCAGCGTCCGCCCAGGAACAGGCTTGCCCGGATAACCTTCAATTCCAGGCTCCGTCAGGAAGGTCTTTCATGGCCAACGACAAAACCATTCTGAAGACCAGCGCTGGAGTTGAAGCGCTCCTCACGCTATTCCGGTCTGAAACCACGCTCTTCCCGTCCAACACGGCGATTGTGCTCGAAGCTACGGCTATTCCTTCCGCCGCGACAGGGCAATTTGATGCTGTCTACGGGCGGGCCCTCAAGCGCTATCTCGACGCAGCGGCCCGCACGGGGATTCGCTACGCCGGAGCGCCTCCCTTATCCGGTGCTCAGGTGATGCTGGCGGAGATTCGAGTGACACCGCCAAGAGCAATGCGGACGATCGGACGAGAGATCCAAGGCAAGGGGGGTACGGGTACGGAATGGGTGGCTCGATGGACATGGGACCTCGCCGGGATTGAGTCCATCGACGGAGAGCTGCTGATTCAGACAGCGGTCGATGCAATCACACTGCCCGTGCCCCGACGGTGAGGCTGGCAGCCGCAGCAGCACGATGGTCGAGACCCCTCGCGCGCAGCATATTCTCTCAGTGAGCACCGGTGAGACAGGTGCTCACAAGACGCGTCCATAGATGACGACGTCCAGCCTGTCGGCGCCGATCGGCAACGCCTGACGAAGAACTCCCTCTCGTTCGAACCCGAGCCGTTCGGCAACGGCAGCGCTACGTCTATTACCCACCGCCGTTCGAATCTCAATGCGGCGAACAGCAACGGATTCCGCGTGCTCGATCATCCGGGCACAAGCGCGAGTCACTACCCCGCGCCCCTCTGCTTCTTCGTCGATCCAGTAGCCAAGCTCGGCAGTGTGCAGACACGCATCGATTCTCAGAGATACCGATCCGATGGCCGTGTCGCCGCGCAGGATCATCCCAGGTACTGCGGACCCTGTGGCGAACTGCTCGAGCTGGAATTGTGTATACGCCGCGGTTCCCTCCAACGTCTGCTCGGTCTGAGCCCATGGCTCCCACTCGCGAAGTCGATCGAGGTTTTTGAGGGTGAGATCACGCATCTCCGTGACACTGTCCTCGGTGCGCAATACCAGCGCATATCCCTCACCCAAGTCACCGAATTTCATTCCTCCAGCCTCCCGCACCGAGATCGAATTCACCAGGCACGTCTTCACCGCGCTGATAGATTGTGCGCCATGTCGGTCTCGTTCGAATGCGCCACAGAGTCCGTGCTTGCTCCTGAACGCCTCTTCGATCTCGCACGGGACATCACCGCTCACACGGATTCCATGTCGGGTTTCCGGGAGACGGCGGTCGGTGGTGTCCACAGTGGGTTGATCGGCCTCAACGAGGACGTCACCTGGCGTGCGTGGCACTTTGGGCTACCGCTGCGAATGACAAGTCGGATCACCGCCATGAGCTCGCCGCGAAGTTTCACCGACGAACAGACGCGCGGGCCGTTTCGCTACTTCACCCACGAGCACGTATTTCGCCCGCACGGAGAAGGCACTCTCATGATTGATCGGGTGTCGTTTGCGGCGCCCCTGGGGCTCCTCGGTCGGGTAGTCGAACGCTTGGTGCTCGCCAACTACATGCGGAAACTGATCGAGCAGAGAAACGCGTTTCTGCAGAAGATCGTCCGTTAGGTGTCCCGTGACCGAAGTGCGTCACGACCCCTGAATTTCGAGGGCGAGAATGTCTCTATGAGCAGAATGCGCAAGCCGCGGCGTCCCGATGTCACGACCGTCGAGCTGGTCGGGGGAGCCGAGGCGCTCACACTCCAGCTCCACCCCTATGACGTGCGCTGGGCGGGCACCTATCTGGAACACCGGCGGCGGATCAGCGACGCTCCCACGGTAGGGGAGATCGGGATCCAGCACATCGGTTCCACCTCCGTCCCCGGACTGGCAGCGAAGCCGATCATCGACATCGTGGTCACGGTGGACGACATCACCGCTGAAGAGGACTACCTGGATGCGCTGTTGGACGCCGGATACGAACTGCGGGTCCGCGAACCGAGACATCGCCTCGTGCGCACGCCGGCACGCGACGTGAATGTGCACCTCTTCGAACACGACGATCCTGCCGTGGACGGCTACCTCCTCCTGCGTGATCATCTCCGTACCGATACGGAAGACCGCTCCCTCTACGAGAACACCAAGAGGGAACTGCTCAGCAAACGGTGGGACGACATGAACGATTACGCCGACGCCAAGACTGAGGTCGTCATGGCTATCAAAGCGCGAGCGAGGGCAGCGCGCGGACGCTGATGCCGGGTCAGCAGGTCCGGAACGGGCCGAGGGGTTCCCGCCGGAACAGTCACTCCGAGGGGGCGAGTCGAGCCAAGAGATCAGCGAGGGTCTCCCGCTCGGTTGATGTGAACAGGGAAAGAATCCGCTCCTCGGCCGCGAGGTGATCGGGGAGAACCCTGTTCAGCAGCTCATGTCCGGGCTCCGTGAGCTGCACGAGTTTTCCCCGACCGTCATCGGAGCTGGGTTTCCGGGTGATGAATCCCGCGGCCTCCAGGCGGTTCAAACGCTGCGCTACGGCGCTGCTGGAGATCATGCTGCTTGCGGCCAGCGCTGCAGGGCTGATCCGATACGGTGCACCCTGACGCGCCAGAGTCGCCAGGACGTCGAAAGTGGCGGAATCGATGCCGTGCCTTGCAAAGGTCGCCGAAAGCCGCGCGTCCACTATCGCGGCTGCACGACTCAGACGTCCGATCACGGCCATCGGTGACGGATCCAGATCGGGTCGTTCAATGCGCCACTGCTCGATGATGTGGTCAACATGATCCATGAACTCAGCTTATAGCTAAGGACTTAGCTAGTATTGCTAAGTGCTTAGCAAACGAATGTCTCTCCTCCTGGTCACCGCTGCCGCGCCCGTGATGTGGGGCACGACGTATTACACATCGACCACTTTTCTCATTGGGGGACACCCCCTCCTCACCGCCACTCTGCGCGCGCTTCCCGCGGGTGTCGTACTGCTCGGCGTCTCGCGCCAGCTGCCACACGGGGCGTGGTGGTGGAAATCGGCCGCACTGGGCATTCTCAATATCGGTGTCTTCTTTGCGCTGCTGTTCGTTGCGGCAGAACGGTTGCCCGGCGGTGTCGCTGCGGTCGTCGGCGGCATCCAGCCGCTGCTCATCGCGGTGCTCGCATCCGGCGTGCTCTCTGAGCGCGTGGGGAGCAGAGTGATTGTCGCCGGTGCAGGAGGGTTCGCCGGGGTCGCGCTTATCGTGTTGCGCTCTCAGGCTGGCCTCGACCCCATCGGAGTGGCCGCTGCGATCGGGGGCGCGGTCTCGATGGCGATTGGAGTGGTGCTCACCAAGAAGTGGTCTGACGGTCAGTCGCCTTTGGTCACCACCGCGTGGCAACTGCTCGCCGGCGGGCTCTTCCTTGCACTGTTGACCACCGTCCTTGAGCCCCTCCCGGCGCTCGCCCCTTCGCTGAGCAACATCGCCGGCTACACGTATCTCTCGCTCGTCGGTACTGCGCTTGCCTACCTGCTCTGGTTTCGCGGCATCAAACTGCTGCCCACCCACATCCCGGCATTCCTCGGCCTGCTCAGCCCCATCGTCGCACTGACCATCGGGCTTGCCGCCGCCAACGAGACCCTGACCTGGATCCAGGGCGCAGGCGTCGCGCTCGTTTTCGCTTCCGTCACAACGGTCGTCAGTCCTTTCCGTTGCAGCCCGACGAAGCTACGAAAGAAACGGCTTTGGCATCGGCAATTTTGCCGACGCCGCTAACATCCGTTTCCGACCGGCCGATAGTGCCAGTCGTGACGGTCCAGGAACACATCAGCACCGGCGTGCCCGGAAAACCCGCGCGGGCGGTGGAAGTCTACGACTTCAGCCGGCCGACGACGCTGGCCCGTGACCACGCCAGGGTGCTGGAGCTGGCCTTCGAGACCTTCGCCCGCCAGTGGGGCACCCAGCTGACCGCCCAGGTGCGGGTGATCTCGCAGGTCACCTGCGAGCAGGTCGTGATGAGCGGCTACGACGAGTACGCGGCCTCACTGCCGGCCACGACCACCATGGTGCTCTGCACCGTCGAGGGCCTCGAAGCGCAGGCCGTCCTCCAGTTCCCATCCGCGGCGGCGCTGTTCTGGGTCGCCCACATGCTCGGCGGCACCGGGCTGCCCGCACCGCCGGAGCGCCCCTTCACCCAAATCGAACAGGCCCTCGTTCGCCGGCTGATGGACGACGCCCTCGAGGACCTGCGTTACTCGCTCGGCGGCCTGCTCACCCTGCCCATCGCGGTCGGCGGCATCCAGTACAACTCCCAGTTCGCCCAGGCCGCGGCCACCTCCGATCTGATGATCGTGGCATCCTTCATCATCAGGGTCGGCGACAAGACCACGGCGGCGACCCTGGCCCTGCCGGCCGAGGCGCTGCTTCCCCAGCTCGGCGAGCCCGGTCCGCCGGTGTCGGCCACCCCGCCGGTGGACCTGCTGCGCGCCCAGCTCGGCTGGGTGCCCGTCGATGTCTCGCTGCGCCTGGCCCACGCGCGGGTGCTGCCGAGCGCCATCCTGGCCCTCGCCGTCGGCGACGTCCTGCCGATCCCGCATCCCACCCACCGGCCGCTCGACCTGGTGGTGGATGGCCGCACTCTCGCCCGGGCTGCCGTCGGCGCCACAGGCTCCCGCCTGGCCTGCATCATCATCGACACCGAGGAAAAGACTCCATGACGATTCATAGCCCCGCCTCCGCCCAGTCACCGTCAGCCGCCCGCGGCACCGGGGTTCTCGGCTCCGGGCTCTCCGACGGCGTCGCGGGTGCGGCTGTCGACGCCCTGCTGACGGTGCTGCCCACGCCCACCGTCCTCACCGCGGCGGCCGGTTCCGGCACCGTCGTCCTCGGCCGCGCCGGGGGAGCGGTGCACGGCGCCGTCGTCGCCTCGTTCGTGGGCGCCACCTCCGCCGACCTCGCCGTGGTGCTGGCCGATCCGGGCTCCCTCGACGCGGCGGCCGGCGCCGACGGCGGACTCGTCTCACGGGAGGACATCATCCGCCCGGCCCTCGAGCGCGCCGCGGTCGTCCTCGGCCTGGGCGTACTGGGCGACGCGCGGATCGACGATGCCACGACGCTGTTCCTCGACCCGGAGACCGTGGTCTTCGATCTCACCGGCGCCGGCGTCACCTTCGGCTGGTTCGCGATCCGCCTGCGCCAGAACGGTACGGCCGTCGCGGCCGGCGACCGCACCGTGGTCGGCAACCTCGGCCGCATCAACAGCGTCGAGATGGCGCTCACCGTTGAGATCGGCCGCACCCGGATGACGGTACGCGACGTGCTCGCCCTCGAACCCGGCGCCGTCGTCGAACTGGACCGGTCCGTCGGATCGCCCGCCGACATCCTCCTCAACGGCCGGCTGATCGCCCACGGCGAGATCGTGGTCGTCGACCAGGACTACGCGGTTCGGATCACCAAGATCCTCGACGTCGCCGAGAGCCTGACCTAGGTGGACACCGTCGTCGTCGCCCTGCGAGTGATCCTGTCCCTGGCCGTCGTGCTCGGGCTGCTCTGGGTACTGCAACGACGCCTGAGCCGGGGCGCCGGAGCGCGCGCGAACAACGTCGTCACCGTCGTGGGCCGGCAGGGCGTCGGCCAGAAGGCATCCGTGGTGGTGGTGGATGTCGACGGCCGCCGCTTTGTGCTCGGCGTCACCGAGCAGTCGATCAACGTGCTGCACGACGCCGAGACCGACCACGGCGCCGCCCGGGCGAGCCGCCCCGTGCGGGCCGGCTCCGGCAACGATCGGTCGGCGGTGGCGTTCGCCAGGTCGCTGCACGCCGCATCCGGTGGCCCGACCCTCGTGCCGCCGGAAACCGAGATGCCGGCCGACGAGCCGCCCCTCACCTTCCGTCCGCGCAAGGACCGCAGCGCCGGCGCCCGGCTCGGCGGCTCCATCCTCTCGCCGTCGACCTGGCAACAGACCGCCGCCCTGCTCCGGCCCGGCCGGTGACCACCACGAACCACCCTCCCGGCCGGTCAGAGATCGCGGCTCACGCCGCCGCCGTGCGGGAGCGGCGCCGGCGGCTGGCCCGCGTCTTCGTCATGGTGGCGCTGGTGCTCGTCATCGTCGGTGCCCTGCAGCTCCTCGTCGCCTCGACCGGGCACGCGGCGCAGCTCACCGAGCCGATCGCGCCCACCGACCCGGCCACCCCCACACCGGCCGCCACCCCCGGCGCCGGCCTGACCGTGGAGATCAACGGTCCGAACGGGGCGCCGTCCTCGGCCATCGTGACCCTGATCGGCATCACGCTGCTGTCGGTGGCGCCGGCGCTGCTGCTGATGATGACGTCGTTCACCAAGATCTTCGTGGTGCTCGCCATGACCCGCAACGCCCTCGCGCTGCCGTCGATCCCGCCGAACCAGGTGCTCGCGGGGCTGGCCCTGTTCCTGTCGCTGTTCATCATGTCGCCCATCCTCACCGACATCAACACCGACGCTCTGCAGCCCTACCTGAACGGGTCCATGACCTTCGACGACGCCGTCACGACGGGGTCGGAGCCGCTGCGCACCTTCATGCTCGCGCACACCAGGCAGGAAGACCTCGCACTGATGGTGCGCGCGTCCGACCAGCCCAACCCGGCCAACCCCGCCGCGGTGTCGCTTCTCACCCTGATCCCCGCGTTCATGATCTCCGAGCTCCGCGCGGCATTCATCATCGGCTTCGTGATCTTCATCCCGTTCCTGGTCATCGACCTGGTGGTGTCGGCCGCGCTGATGTCGATGGGCATGATGATGCTGCCTCCGGTAATGATCTCGCTGCCGTTCAAGATCCTGCTCTTCATCCTCGTCGACGGCTGGGGCCTGGTCATCACCACCCTGGTCAACAGTTACCGGGGTGGCTGATGGACTCCAACGCCGTCCTGGACATCGGCCTGCAGGCCATCGTCGTGTCCGCCAAGCTCTCCGCGCCCATCCTGATCACCGCTCTGGTTGTCGGCTTCGCCATCTCCCTCGTGCAGTCGATCACCCAGATCCAGGAGGTCACGCTCTCATTCGTGCCCAAGGCCATCGCGGTCTGCTTCGCCATGCTCATCTGCGGGCACTGGATGATCTCCGAGATCGTCTCGTTCACCACCAACCTGTTCGACAAGATCCCAGGCCTGATCGGCGGAGGCTAGGTGAACATCACCCTGGACTTCGCCTGGCTGGAGGCGGTGATGCTGGCCGGGGTGCGCATGGTCGTGTTCCTCGTCATCGCGCCGCCGTTCTCGTTCAACGCGTTCCCGCTGCGCATCAAGGGCATGCTCTCGATCGGCCTGGCCCTGGCCGTGGCCCCCAGGGTGGTGCCCGGCTACGTCTCGCCGGACACCGGAGGGTTCATTCTCGCGTTGCTGCTGGAGATCGTCGTCGGCGGGGTGCTCGGCTTCCTGGTGCTCGTGGTGTTCTCCGCGATCCAGTCGGCCGGTAACCTCATCGACCAGTTCGGCGGCTTCCAGCTGGCGCAGGGCTTCGACCCGCAGTCGATGGTCAACGGCGCCCAATTCACCAGGCTCTACCAGATGACCGCGCTGGCGCTCCTGTTCGCTTCCGGCGGCTATCAGCTGATCTTGGGCGGCCTGGCCCGCTCGTTCGCCGCGCTGCCCGTCGGCGGCGGCATCGACCTCGCCGTGCCGATGCAGGCGATCACCGCCGCCGTCGGCCAGATGCTGCTCGCTTCGGTGCAGATCGCCGGCCCGCTCATCGTGGTGCTGTTCCTCGCCGACGCGGGCCTCGGCCTCCTCACCCGGGTGGCCCCGGCGCTCAACGCCTTCGCGCTCGGCTTCCCGCTCAAGATTCTGATCACCCTCACCCTCGGCGCCGCCGGGTTCATGGCCCTGCCCGGCATCGTCGCCTCCCTCACCGACGACGCCGTCGCCGGCATGTGGGGGGTGGGCTAGATGAGCGACTCCGGCGAACGCACCGAACAGGCCACCGAGAAGCGGATGCGGGAGGTGCGCTCCAAGGGCCAGCTGGCCCGCTCGCAGGACCTCACCGCCTGGGTCGGCATCGGCGCGGCCGCGGTGATGATGCCGATGACCATCGAGGCCGGCGCAGCGGCCGGTCGGGCGCAGCTGTTCGACATCCGCGCCGTGGCCGAGAACCCCGACCCCGAGCGGGCCCTGCAGCTGCTCGGCGAGGGGCTGGGCGCAATGGGCGGCATCCTCACGCCCATGCTCGCCGTGGTCTGCGTGGCGGTGCTGGCGGGATCTGTCGCGCAGGGCGGCATCCACGTGAAGAAGATCGCCGGAAAGTACGATCAGTTCAACCCGGTCACCGGGCTCGCCCGCACCTTCGGCACCCAGGCGCTCTGGCAGGGCGTGAAGGCCCTGCTCAAGACCATCGTCGTCGGCGTGGTGCTCCTGTCGGTGATCCAGGGCCTGACCCCTGTACTGATGACCGCGGGGGGCCTGCCGGTGAACGTGCTGATCGGCGCGGCTGGGGACGGCACCGCCGCGCTGGTGCAGTCGGCGGTGATCGCCGGGCTCGTGCTGGCCGCCGCCGACGTGTTGGTCGTGATGCGGCGGAACCGCAAGCGCACCCGGATGACCAAGAAGGAGGTCACCGACGAGCACAAAAGCTCAGAGGGTGACCCGATGATCCGCTCGCAGCGTCGTGCCCGCCAGCTGGCGATGAGCCGCAACCGCATGATCGCCGCCGTAGCCACCGCCGACGTCGTGCTGATCAACCCCACCCACTTCGCCGTCGCGCTCCGGTACGAGCCCGGCAAGTCCGCACCCCGGGTCGTCGCCAAGGGCGCCGGGGTGATCGCCGCCCGCATCCGCGAGCAGGCCGAGACCGACACGGTGCCCATCGTCAGGGACATCCCGCTCACCCGGGCGCTGCACGGTGCCTGCGAACTCGGCCAGGAGATCCCGGTCGAGCTGTACAACGCCGTGGCCCGGGTGCTCGCATTCGTCCTGGCCCTCAAGACACGCGGCTCCCGGGCCGGCGTGCACACCATGACCCAACCCTTTCGTTCCTCGGAGGCCACCTAAGTGAACAGCACGCTCGCAAAACTCGCCGTTCCCATCGGGGTGGTCGGCATCATCCTGCTGCTGGTGGTGCCCGTCCCCGCCGGGCTGCTCGACGTTCTCATCATCGTGAACATCCTGCTCGCCCTGGTGACGCTGCTCACCACCATGTTCGTCAAGAAGCCGTTGGACTTCTCGGTGTTCCCGTCGCTGCTGCTCGTGGCGACCCTGTTCAGGCTCGGCCTCAACGTCGCCTCCACCCGGCTGGTGCTGGGGGAGGGCTATGCCGGCCAGGTGATTGCCTCGTTCGGCCACGTCGCCGTCGGCGGGTCGATCATCATCGGCGCGGTGATCTTCCTGATCCTGGTGGTCATCCAGTTCGTCGTGGTCACCAAGGGCGCCGAACGTGTCGCGGAGGTGGGCGCCAGGTTCACCCTCGACGCCATGCCCGGCAAGCAGATGGCCATCGACGCCGACCTCAACGCCGGCCTGATCACCGATGTGCAGGCCAAGGACCGGCGCGCCGAGGTCTCCGCCGAGGCCGACTTCTACGGCGCCATGGACGGCGCCTCCAAGTTCGTCAAGGGTGACGCCATCGCCGGCCTCATCATCATCATCATCAACCTGATCGGCGGAATCGCGATCGGCATGCTGCAGCGCGGCATGGAGGTCGGCGACGCTCTGAACACCTACGCCCTGCTCACCATCGGCGACGGCCTGGTCACCCAGATCCCCGCCCTGCTGATGGCCGTGTCCACCGGCATGATCGTCACCAGGTCCAACGCCGAGTCCGACATCGGTGCCACGGCGTCGGCCCAGCTCACCCAGTCGCGCACCGCGTTGATGATCGCCGGCGCCGCCGCGATCCTGATGGCGCTCATCCCCGGCATGCCGATCATCCCGTTCATCATCGTCGGCGCCGGCCTGATCATCATCTCCCAGCGGATCAAGGGCAACGAGGCCAAGGCCAAGGCCGGCGCCGCGTCGGCGGCGGCCATGGAGAGCCTCGCGCCCCGGTCGGACACCGCCGAAGACCTCATCGAGCAGATGCGCGTGCACGCGCTGGAGATCCAGCTCGCCCCCGACCTCGTCGACCTGGTCTCCGGGGCCTCCGACGATCTGCTGGCCCGGGTGCGGGCACTCCGCCGCAAGGTCGCGATCGACCTCGGCGTGGTCGTGCCGCCGGTGCGCACGAGGGACAACATCGACCTGCCGCCGTCCACCTACGCCATCCGCATCGCCGGGGTCGAGGCCGGCCGCGGCGTCGCCCCGGCCGGCAAGGTGCTCGCTCTCGGCGACAACCTCGAGTCCCTGCCGGGCACCGCGACCGTCGAGCCGGTGTTCGGCCTGGTCGGCAAGTGGGTGCCGGGTGAGATGCGGCCCCGCGCCGAAATGGCCGGCGCCACCGTCATCGACAGGGTCTCGGTGCTCGTGACGCACCTGTCCTCGATCATCACCGGCAACGCCGCCCGGCTGCTCACCCGCGAAGACGTGCGGGTGCTCACGGATGGCGTCCGCCAGGTCAGCCCGTCGGCCGTCGACGACCTGATCCCCGGCCTGCTGTCGCTGGCCGAGGTACAGCGGGTGCTGCAGGGGCTGCTCGCCGAGCAGATCCCGATCAACGACCTGCCCCGCATCTACGAGGCCCTGTCGGTGCGGGCCAAGGTGTCCGGCGATCTCGAGGGCCTCATCGAGGCGGCCAGGCAGGCGCTCGGTCCCGCGCTCACCGCGCTGTACCTGGACG
The DNA here is from genome assembly GCF_004402435.1 of Cryobacterium sp. TMB1-7. Lineage (NCBI taxonomy): Bacteria > Bacillati > Actinomycetota > Actinomycetes > Micrococcales > Microbacteriaceae > Cryobacterium > Cryobacterium sp. TMB1-7. The sequence goes on along the minus strand of NZ_SOFZ01000022.1, from coordinate 67,568 downwards.
GCGCGGTGCTCCGGGTGATCATGATCGAACCCGGGCTGGAGCAGTCCATGCTCGAGGGCATGCGCCCCAGCGACCAGGGCAGCCAGATCATGCTCGACCCGGTTCGGATCGACGCGATCCTCGGTTCGCTCCGAACGGCCATGGCCACCGTCGAGGCGAGCGGCCTCACGGCAGTGCTGGTCTGCGCGCCGGCACTGCGACCGGCCATTCGCCGCCTGGTGTCCGCCCAGGCCGGCGGCCTGCCGGTGTTGTCCTACGAGGAGGTCACCTCCGCGCGGGTCGCGATCGAGACCGTGGGGGTGGTCCGTGGAACCGAGACGATTGCGGCTTGAGGGCGCCACCCTGCCCGAGCTGCAGGCCCGGGTGGTCGCCGAGCATGGCGACGGTGCCCGCATCATCGCGGCCGAGCAGGTCACCGTGGGCGGCATCCGCGGCTTCTTCGCCAAACGCCACATCGAGGTGACCGTTGAGGTGCCCGCAGACGACCCCGCAGACATCCTCGCGGCGGTCCCCTCGGGGCGCCGGCGCGCAGCACACAACCGCGACGAGCTCAGCACCCGCCTCGGCATCGCGGCACTGCTCGACGATGCGGATGATGCCGAGTCGTTGTTGCACAGCGACCGGGCACCCGGGCCGACCATCGGTGGCACCGGCAGTGGTGCCGCTTCGAACAGCCCCGCTTCGACCGGCGCCGCTTCGACCGGCGCCGGCCCGGCCCGGCGCCGCGCCCGCCAAGCCGCAGCGTCACCGGATGTCGTGTCGACGGATACGCCGGACTTCGCCCGGCTGATGGACGAGTTGACCTTCGCGACGTCCCCCGCCCGGGCCGCCCAGCCTGTGGCTGTGCCGACGCCGGTGCCCTGGGCTGCCGTGGCGCCGACCGACGCCGCGGCGGCCGCCGCACCCCAGGATTCGGTGAAACTCACCCCGGGGGCGCCGCGGATCCTGGCCGGCCCCGGCGACCTGGTACTGCTCATCGGGCTGCACGACGATGTCCTCGAGGCCGCCCGGCTGATCTCCAACGGACCCACGGCACCGATCTTCGACGGCACCGACCACGCCGTGACCGACCGGCGGTCGGCCCTCGCCGCGCGGGCCAGGGGAGTGGAACGAGGCCGCGGCATCCTCGTGGTCCAGGGCCTGCCCGCCGGTCCCGTGGCCGCGCTGGGGGCCGACCAGGTCTGGGCCGTGGTGCACGCCGGCCGCAAGCCCTCGGACACCGCCCGTTGGGTGCGGGATGCCGGAGCCGACGTCAGCATCGACGGCATCGCGGTGCTCGGCATCGAGACCACCGCCACCCCGGGAACCGTGCGGGAACTGGGCCTGCCGATCGGCTGGCTCGCCCCTGCGCCCGCGGCGTCCGCCGGGCCGTCTGACCCGTTCGCGATAGGCTGAGCGGATGCTGGTTCTCACGCGCAAACAGGGGGAAAAGATCCTCATCGGTGACGACATCGTCATCACCGTGCTCGACGTCCGCGGCGACAGCATCCGCCTGGGCGTAGACGCCCCGCGGGGCATCTCGATCCAGCGCGCCGAGATTCTCAAGGCCGTCACCGAGGCCAACCTCGAGGCCAACCTCGCCGCGGACCGGGACGACCAGGTCGCGGCCGACCAGCTCAAGTCGAGCCTGGGCCTGCTCCCCGCCGCCCCGCCGCCGCCAGCCCAGCCCTAGCCCTAGCCCGAGCACTCCGGCCCGAGCCGAACCGCCGCCAACTGTTGCTCAAACGGACAATTGCGCCCGGCGTACCGGGCGCAATTGTCCGAACGGGCAACAGTTGTTGCTCGCGGGGCCTACTCGGCGTCGCGGCGGTCGAGCCTGGCCACGCCGATTTTCGAATCGGCCATGCCGTAGAACACGAATAGCTGCCCGTCGATCTCCTCGATCGCGGTGGGGAACACCACGTTCGGCACGATGCCGCTGGTCTCGTCGGCGGTCTCGGCCTTCAGCAACGGTTCGCTCGTGCGGCTGAGCACGGTCGTCGGGTCATCGGCGTCCAGGATCATGCCCCCGGCGGCGTAGTTCACCTTCTGCTGCTGGTCGAACGCCTTCGCGAGGATGCCCGTGACACCGTGGTGCAGCAGCAGCCAGCCCTCCGGCACCCGCAGTGGCGCGGGGCCGCCGCCGATCTTAAGCTCCTCGAAGGCGAACTCGGGTCCGGCCAGAAACCGGTGCCCGCGCCAGAAGGTCAGAGCCGAGACATCCGTCACCACGTCGGCGACGGGCACGTAGCTGATCCAGATGCTCTGCCGCTGGTCGGTGACGCCGGCCGGCACCCGGATGCCCTCACCGGGCTTGGTCTCGTCCAGGTCCCACATCGGCCGGTGCAGCACCGCGAAGCTCTCCACGCCGTCCGGCGCGGTGACGGGCTCGGGGAAGAACACGGTGTCCTTGTTGTGGAACAGGTTCAGGTCCATGTCCAGGGCCTCGTCGTAGGCGAACAGGGCCGGGCCGAGCCTCCGCCAGTCGCGCAGGTCCTCCGACACGGCCACCGCGGTGCGCGGGCCCAGTGGGCCGTAGGCGACGTAGGTCATCACGTGCAGGCCAAGCCGTGGCACGAAGGTGACCCTGGGGTCCTCGACGCCGGCGGTGTTCGCCCCGCGCTCCCAGCCCCGGTCGGGGGCGAGGACCACGCCCTCCCGCTCGACGCCGGTGGGCACGCCGTTCTCGATGATGACCCGGGCCAGGCCCACCCTGGAGACGTTGCCGGCGGCCACGAGCCGGGGGAGCAGGTACAGGGTGCCGTCCGGAGTGTGCCCGCTGCCGGGGTTGAGAACACCTTCGGCCTCGAGTTCGTTGCCGTCCTCCGGCGTCATGATGACGCCCATCCGGGTAAGGGTGTACGGGAAGGGTGCTGGTGTGCTCATGACTAACCTTTCACGCCCGAGCCGATGTCGCTCGAGACGAAGTGCTTTTGGAAGATGATGAAGAGGAGGACCATGGGGGCCGCCAGCACGCAGGCGCCGGCGAGGACGGCGCCGATCGGGTTCGCCGCGGTGCCCGCGATGTTGGTGAGGTAGTTCGCCAGCGAGACCGCGAGTGGTTGCAGCGAGGCTTCCTTGGTGATCAGGAACGGCCAGAGGAATTCGTTCCACGGGCCGATGAAGGTCAGCAGCACCACGGTCAGCAGCGCCGGCCGCACGAGCGGGAGCGCGATACTCCACAGGATCTTCAGCTCGCCGGCGCCGTCGATCCGGGCGGCGTCGAAGAGGGCCTTCGGCACCTGCAAGAAATACTGCCGGAACACGAGTACCGCCGTCGAGTTGATCGCGAACGGAAGGATCATGCCCGCGTAGGTATCGGCCAGGCCGTAGTCCCTGGCGATCATCACGTAGAGCGGGATCATCAGCAGCTGGAAGGGAATCACCTGCACGAGCAGCATCAGCCCGAAGGTGACGCCGCGTCCGCGCCACTCCAGCTGCGCCAGGGCGTAGCCGACCAGCACACCGAACACGACGGTGCACAGGATGACGCCCCCGGCGAAGATCCCGGAGTTGACCAGTCCCTGGAACAGATTGATGCGGCTGTTGATGTCGACGTAGTTCTGGCCGGTGATGTTCGCCGGGTTGGGGAATGCCCCGGCGATGGTCGGGTCGGGTGCTGTCTGCAGGGAGCCGATCACCATGTAATAGAACGGGAACAGGAACAGCAGGGCACCGATGGACAGGACCACGTACCGCAGGATGTTCTGCCCCCGGCTCATGCCGTCGACCTTGCGGACGCGGGGGCGTCCGGTTCCTGCACGCACGTTTTTCGCCTTAGCGTGGTCTGCTTTGGCGAGGTCCGCTGCGACCGCCGGATTCTGTGCGTTGCTCATGAGTCGTCTCCTCCGGCCAGCTTGCGTTGGGCGAATGCCAGGATGAGCACGCCGATCACGAGGATGACCCCGATTGCGGCGGCAATTCCCGGCTCGCCCTGTTCGATGCCACGCTGGTACATGATCAGTACGGGCGACGACGAGGCCCCGTTCGGGCCACCGCCGCCGGTGAGCAGGTACGGCTCCGTGAAGAGGTTCGCGCCGGTGACCGTGGCCAGGAGCAGGACCAGCACGGTCGCAGGCCGCACGCCCGGCACGGTGATCGAGAAGAACATGCGGATCTTGCCCGCACCGTCCGTGGCCGCTGCCTCGTACAGCTCGTCGGAGACGTTCTGCAGGGCGGCCAGGTAGAGCAGGATGAAGAAACCCATCTGCTTCCAGGTGACGAAGATGGCGATCGTTGGCATCGCCAGGAGCGGGTTGATCAGCCAGGTCGGTTCAGGCGCCAGCGGACCGAGGATCTGGTTGACGAGGCCATTGCTGTTGAACAGGAACAGCCAGACGACGACGACGGCGACGCTGGCCGTCACGTACGGCACGTAGAAGGACACCCGCAAGAACGTACGGGCATGCACGACCTTGTTCAGCGCCGTGGCGAGCACCAGTGACAGCACCACGGTGAGGGGCACGTTGATCAGCAGGAATATGGCGACGTTGCCGAACGAGCGGATGATGGCCGGGTCGGTCAACACCTCCTGGAAATTCGCCAGCCCGACGAACGGTCGGTCCACTACGGCGCCGGGAGCGGCGAAGAAATAGTCGTGGAACGACATGTAGAAGGCGAAGACCAGCGGGTAGGCGAAGACCAGGAGCACGAAGAGCAGGTAGGGGGCGCTGAGCAGGAGCCCGAGGGGATTCCTTCCCAGCGGCTGGCGCCGACGGCCCCGGCGGGGGCCCCCGCCGCCAGGCCGTGCGGGCCTGACGGCGGGGTTCGGGGTGACGCTCCCGGAGGAGACGGTCGAGGACATCAGACTTACGGCTCCGCGATCAGTTCATTGACCTTGTCTGCCGCAGCGTCGAACGCCTCGGTGACGTCGCCCTCACCGCTGATGACCGTCTTCGTCCAGGCATCCCGGAAGGCCTGCCAGGCGGCGACGGAGTTCGGCACCTGCGGCACCTCGACCGTGCGTGACGCCTGGTCACCGAACTGCTCGTAGGCCGGGTTCGCCGCGAAGTAGTCCGGGTAGACCTCGGGGAGGTCCTGGCGCAACGGCATCTGGCCGGTCAGCTCGAGCAGCTGGCCGTCTTGCTCCTCGCTGGTGGCGAATTTCAGCACATCCCAGGCCGTGGCCTGGTTCTCGCAGGCCGTGAACATGCCGACGTTCTTCGCGTCACTGAAGGTGTAGGCGTCCTCAGGGGCGACGCCGGAGCTGGTGGGGAAGGGAACGGCGCCCCAGTTCACGACATCCTTGTAGACGGACACCGCCCACGGTCCCGCGCTGGCCATGGCGGCCACGCCGTCCGCGAACGAGTCACCTGTGTACTTTTCCTTGCCGGCGAGGTTCTCGGCGTATACGGTCTTCCAGAATTCGCCGACCGCGACACCCTCGTCCGAGTTGAAGGTGGCTTCGCCGTCTTCGACGAACAAGGTGCCACCGGTCTCGTTCCCGTAGGCCGGGTAGAAGTCGAACCAGCTCTGGAAGAACTCGCTCGTTGCCGACGGGTTGATGGCGTACTGCGACACGCCGGCGGAGACCAGGGTGCGCGCGGTGGCCAGGAACTCGTCGTAGGTGGCCAGCTCGGGGTTCTCCGGGTCCAGCCCGGCCGCGGCGAAGAGGTCCTTGTTGTAGAACAACATCACCGGGTTGGATTTCCACGGCATCTGGTAGAACTTGCCGTCCTCGCTCGCGTACTGCTCGGCCAGGTCGCCGGTGCGTTCCTCGATGTAGGAGTCGCCGTCCTCGAAGCTGCTGAGGTCGACCAGACCGCCCTGCTTGACGAACTGCGGCACCGCGACCGGGGCGGTGTTGAAGATCAGGCAGGGGGCATTGCCGGCGGTGATGGCGGCGCCGATGACCTCCTCGCTGCTCTTGCCGGCCGGGATCTCCTGGGCCTTGACCTGCTCGTCGGGATTGTCGGCGTTCCAGGCGTCGACCATCGCCTTGCCCCATTTGACTTCGTTCTCGTTGTTCGAATACCAGATGGTGATGTCGCCGCGTTCCGTGGCCGAACCGGAGTCGCCGCCGCTGGAACAGGCGCCCAGGGTGACGATCATGGCCGCTGAGGTGGCGGCGGCGGCCAAGAGTCGCCGGGTTGCTCGCGCACTACGGTGCGGTCTTGTGGTGCTGCTGTGCATTTCCTTCTCCATTCATGAATCCGCAGCGGCTCTGCTGCGGCATGGTGTGTAGTTGACAAGGCTCTGTGCAGGTGGGACGACTAGCGGGGTGCAGGGACGGACGCCGAGTTTCGGATGATCAGCCGGGCGGCGGGGAGGTCGACGTCGTCGGCGCTTCCGGTGCGGATGAGCCCGAGGAGCGTGGCGGCGGCCGCGCGGCCCCAGACCAGGGGAGTGGCGCCGACGGTGGTGAGTGCCGGGTACACGTACCGTGCGAATTCGATGTCGTCGAACCCGGTGATCGACACATCCTCCGGCACCCTGATGCCGAGTTCCTGGGCCACCCCGATGCCGGCGATGGCCATCGGGTCGTTGGCGAAGACGATGGCGGTGGGCGGTTCGGACTGACTGAGCAGCCGCCGTGCGGCGTCGGCGCCGGCGGCGATCGAGAAGTCGGTCTCCATGATCTGGCCGTCCCCGAGACCGGCCGCGCGCATGGCGCTGGTGAAGGCCTCCTGCCGCCGGCTGCCGTGCAGCATGGCGGGGCTGCCGGCGACATGGGCGATGCGCCGGTGGCCGAGACCGGCCAGGTGGCGCACCGATTCCGCGATGCCGTGGGTGTCGTCGATCGACACGGCGGGGAACGGGCTGGGCTGGTCGGGCCGGCCGAGGGTGACCGTGGGCAGCCCGAGGTCGGCCAGGCACTGGATGCGCGCATCGTCGATGCGCAGGTCGCTGAGGAACACCCCGTCGACACGGCCGTCCGAGACCAGGGTGCGGTAGGTCTGCAGCTCGGTCTCCTCGTCGGGCACCACGCTGAGCACCAGCGCGAGTCCCTCCGGGGCGAGAACCGTTTCGACACCGGCGATGAAGGAGGTGAAGAACGGGTCAGACCCGAGCACCTCCGGGTCACGGGCGATAACCAGGCCGAGCGCGAAAGACCGCTTCGACGAGAGCGACCTGGCGCGCAGCGACGGTGTCCAGCCGAGGGCTTCGGCCACCTGGAGGATCCTGGCCCGCGTGTCGGCCGCGACGCCGGGCCGGTCATTGAGCGCGAACGAGACGAGGCCCTTGCTGACCCCGGCCTCCCTGGCCACATCGGCAATGGTCACCTTTGCGGAGCTCTTGACCGAATCCTGGGTGGACTGCACGGGGCCTCCTCGTTGATGGCGACCGGGCCGCATCCTCGGATGCCTGAACCGGTTTAGGGCCAACCTATACCGGTTTAGTCGGCGAAGTCAAGCACTTCTCACATTGAGGCGGCGGCCGCCCGAGCCTAGGGTGAACTGCACCATGGACTGGTTCGGAACCGGGGACTACGACATCGCACGTGAGGTGCTGCAACGGGGGATCGCCGCCATCTTCCTGGTCGCGTTCGCCTCGGCCTTGGCCCAGTTCCCGGCCCTCCTGGGTGACAACGGACTGCTGCCGGTGCGCGATTTTGTCGCGCGGGTGCCGTTCGGCCGTAGCCCGAGCCTGTTCCACTGGCGCTACTCCGACCGGCTCTGTCGCCTGGTCGCCTGGTCGGGGATCGTCCTGGCCGCTGCCGTTGTGCTGGGTCTGCCGCAGCTCGGCCCGGCCTGGCTGGTGATGATCGTGTTCCTGCTGCTCTTCGCCGGCTACCTGTCGATCGTGAACGTGGGGCAGACCTTCTACGGGTTCGGCTGGGAGAGTCTCCTGGTCGAGGCCGGTTTCGTCGTGGCGTTCCTGGGCTCTGCCGACGTCGCCACGCCGCTGCCCGTCCTGTACTTCCTGCGCTGGCTGGTGTTCAGGCTGGAGTTCGGTGCCGGCATGATCAAACTGCGTGGCGGGCGGGAATGGCGTGACCTCACGGCGCTGTTCTATCACCACGAGACTCAGCCGATGCCCAACCCGGTGAGCTGGTTCGTGCACCACCTGCCCCGGTGGTTCCATCGCGGCGAGGTGCTCGCCAACCACACCGTGCAGCTCATCGCCCCGTTCCTGCTGTTCGCTCCGCAGCCTGTGGCCTCGGTTGCGGCGGGCGTCATCGTGCTCAGCCAGCTGTGGTTGGTGCTCACCGGCAATTTCGCCTGGCTGAACTGGATCACCATCGTGCTGGCCGCCGCGGCGGTCGATGATGCTGCCTTCCGGTGGGTCGGCGGGCTGTTCGTTCCGGCCCTGCACGCGCCGGAGTCGGCGGCCGCGGCGGGGGAGCAGCCGGCTTGGTTCGTGGTTGTGGTGCTCGCCGTGACTCTCGGCCTGCTGGTGCTCAGCTACTGGCCGGCCCGCAACCTGCTGCGCCGCCGGCAGCTCATGAACGCGAGCTTCAACCCGTTCCACCTGGTGAACGCCTACGGTGCGTTCGGCACCGTCACGAAGGAGCGGTTCGAGGTGGTCGTCGAGGGCAGCGACTCCGCCGACCCGCGGGACCCCACGGCCTGGCGGGCCTATGAGTTCCGCGGCAAGCCCGGTGACGTGGCCCGGGTGCCAGGGCAGTTCGCGCCGTACCACCTGCGGCTGGACTGGCTGATGTGGTTCCTGGCCCTCGGGTCACGCGAGTCCCGGTGGTTCGAGGTATTCCTGGCCCGGCTGTTGCAGGGCGACCGCGCCACCCTGCGGATGCTCGCGCACAATCCGTTCGCCGCGGCGCCGCCGCGCTACGTGCGTGCCCGGGTGTTCCTGTACAGGTTCAGCACGCCGGCCGAACGCCGGGCCGAGCACGTCTGGTGGGTGCGTAGTGAGGTGGGCACCCTGGTGCCGCCCGTGCGGCTGCCGGCCGACACCGAGGACGGCAGCGCGTCGTGACACGGCCTGGCTGGGCGGCCCGGCCGCTCAGTGCCCGCGCAGCTCCTCGATCTCGCGGCGCTCACGCTTAGTGGGCCGGCCGGCGCCGCGGTCGCGCATCGGCACCAAGGCCAGCTCCTCGCGTGGTGGCGGTGGCGGTGTGTTGTCCACGAAGCACTCGGCGGCCACGCTCGGACCCACCCGCTTGACGATGATCCGCGACACCACGAGAACCCTGTCGAAGCCGTTGGCCCGGATCCGCACCTCGTCGCCGGGCTTGATGGATTGGGCTGACTTGGCCCGTTCCCCGTTCACCCGAACGTGCCCGGCCCGGCAGGCTGCAGTGGCCTGCGAGCGGGTCTTGTACATCCGCACCGCCCAGGCCCAGCTGTCCACCCGTGCACTGCTCAACTCCATGCCTAGACTCTACGCGGGCCAGGGCTCAGGGTCAGCGCAGCACGACCCAGAGGATGAGCAGCATGGTCACCAGGAACCCCGTGAAGAAATTCAGCCGCAGGAACCGTTTCCAGCCGTTGTTGGCCCGTTCGGACTCGGCGTCGCTGATCGACCGGTACGGCCAGGCGGCGAGAACGTAGGGGATCACCAGCAGTGCGGCGAGCGGCCCCGGCCAGTCGGTGACCAGCATCAGCACCCCGGCCAGCAGCCAGAAACCGATGGCCAGGCGCACGGTCTGCGCGGCACCGAACGCCGTCGCGATCGAGCTGATACCGCCCTGCCGGTCGGGTTCGACATCCTGCACGGCACCGAAGGCGTGGCTGGCGATGCCCCAGAAGAAGAACGCCGCCAGCACCGCGACGAGGTCTGGCGTGACCAGGGCGCCCGCCACGGCGAGCCCGTACACTGCCGGGCTCACGAAGTGGATGCTCGAGGTGACCGAGTCCAGCACCGGCCGCTCCTTGAAGCGCAGCCGGGGTGCCGAGTACGCGACCACTGCGAAGAGGCTGATCATCAGCACCAGCCAGGACCCGGGGTTCGCGCCGGCGAGCACGAGCATCAGCAGGAGTACCGGCACCGCCGTCGCGACGCCCGAGATCAGCACCGTGCGGTGCAGGCTCTGTTCGAGCATGGCGCCCTCGACGCCGCCCTTCCGGGGGTTGCGCAGGTCGGATTCGTAGTCGAAGACGTCGTTGATGCCATACATGAGCAGGTTGTAGGGAATCAGGAAAAACAGGGTCCCCACCACCAGCAGCGCGTCGATGCGGCCCGTCGTGACGACGTAGGCGGCGGCGAACGGGAAGGCCGTGTTGATCCAGCTCAGCGGGCGGGACGACAGCAGCACCTGCCGAAAGGTGTGGCCGAGTCCGGCCGCCGCGGCGCCGGTGGGGGGAATCGACTCGGTCATTCGTCCTGCTCCGATCGTGGGGTGGTCCGGCGGCGTATGGGCGGCCGGGTGTCGCCGCCGAGCAGCGACCAGACGGCCGGAAGCAGCAGGGCCGCTGCCACCGGATACGCAAAGTCTTCCACTGGCGCGATTCCCACGAACACTCCGGAGATCAGGGCCGGGTCGTACGCGACGAGCCCCACCCCGATCATGATGTTATCGAAGACCGCGGTGAGCACGAGCACAGCGACCAGGGCGAGCCCGGATGCGGCGTAGAGCCGTCTGGAGGCCGGCCGCCGCCACAAGGCCGCGGCAGCCGCCAGCACCGCGAGGCCGAGGAAGATCGTGTTCAGCGTCAGGTAGTTCACGCGGGGTGCCGCCGCTCCAGCAGCATCCGAGCGCCCTGCAGGGCATTCATGAACAGGTAGCAGAGGAAGGTCAGGAAGAAGACCTCTTCGATCGGCAGCTCGGGGGCCACCTGCAGACCGGTCATGAAGACGGTCTCGCCGCGGTAGAAGATGCCGGTACCGATACCGACCAGGTCCCAGGCCAGGAAGAACACCACCCCCGCCGCGAGCACGACGGCCGCGGCGCGGGGCGCCCGCCAGAAGAACAGGCCGAACCGGCGGTCGAGCACGACCATCCCGGTCAACGACACCAGCAGCGCAAGCAGATACGCGAAACCCAGCATCAGTGCAGAACGGCGGCCAGGGGCTCGGGCAACGGCCCGGTGCTCACGTCCCCACGAATCCGCTTGAGCAGAATCTCGGCGCTGATCAGGCACATCGGCAGGCCGATGCCGGGGATGGTGGTGCCACCGGCGTAGTACAGGCCGTCGATGTGCTTGGACACATTGGTGCCGCGGAAGAACGCGCTCTGCTTGAGGGTGTGCGCCGGTCCCAGCGCCCCGCCCTTCCACGAGTTGAGGTCGTCGGCGAAGTCGGCCGGCCCGATGGTGCGCCGCACCAGGATGCGCTCGGCGAGGTCGGGGATGCCGGCCCACTCGGCCAGCTGGCCGATCGCGGCATCCGCGATGCCCTCGACACCGGCCGAACCGGCGCCGTCGATACCACCGTGGCCGATGCCGGTGTCGGCGGGCACCGGGATGAGTAGGAACATGTTGCTGGCACCGTCGGGCGCCACCCCGGGGTCGGTAGCGCTCGGCAGGCAGGCGTAGAACGACGCCGGGTTGGGCACCGAGGTCTCCTTGCCGAAGATGCGGTCGAAATTGTCGGCCCAGTCCTCGGTGAAGAACAGGGTGTGATGAGCGAGCTTGGGCAGCTCGCCGCTCACGCCGAGCAGCACCAGCACGGCGCCGGGGCCCGAGGTGCGCTTCTGCCACCAGCGCTCCGGGTAGGTCTGCTTGGCCGGTTCGACCAGCTCGGTTTCGGTGTGGTGCAGGTCGGCGGCCGAGACGACCAGATCGGCATCCAGTCGCACCGTCGCACCGGCCGCGTTGGTGTATGTGACACCCTCGACGGCGGCCTTGGCGCGCCGGCCGGCAGGGGTGGGCCCGCTGCGGATGGCCTGCACGGTGGCACCGGTTTCGATGGTGACGCCCTCCGCTCGGGCCAGATCCACGATGCTCTGGATGAGCCGGCTGAAGCCGCCCTGCGGGTAGAGCACACCGTCGGCCAGGTCGAGGTGGCTCATCAGGTGGTACATCGACGGGGTCCGGTCGGGCGAGGAGCCGAGGAACACAGCCGGGTAGCCGAGGATCTGGCGGATGCGCGGGTCGCGGAAGTAGCCGGCAACGAATTTGTCCAGCGGCTGCAGCAGGAGGCGGCCGAGCCGGCCCATCCTGGAGAGCACGTCTTGCACCAGCAGGGGCTTGAACGAGGCGAAGCTCGTGTACAGGAACCTGTCCACGGCCATGTCGTAGGTTTCCTTGGCGCTGGCCAGGTACTTCTCCAGGCGGGCGCCGGCACCGGGTTCGAGGCTCTCGAACAGACGGATGTTGTCGGCCCGCTCCGCGCGCACATCCACGGGCTCGGTGTCCGATTCGAAGAACACCCGATAGCCGGGGTCGAGGCGGGTCAGCTGCAACTGCTCGGCCGCGCTCGTGCCCATCAGCCGGTAGAAGTGCTCGAACACCTCCGGCATGAGGTACCAGGACGGACCGGTTTCGAAGCGGAAACCTTCGGCCTCCCAGAAGCCGGCCCGGCCGCCGAGCGTGTCGTGGGCCTCCAGCAGGGTGACCTGGTGGCCCTCCCTGGCCAGGAGTGCCGCGCTGGCCAGGCCCGCGATGCCGCCCCCGATCACCACAGTCCTGGTCGGCGCGTGTGTGGCCGGCGCTGTTCTGGTCGGGGCGGGGCGGGGCTGGCCGGTCTGGCCGCTCACCGTCGCCACGCCTGCGGGCCGAGCGAGGACGAGAGGGCGATCATCAGTTTCTCCGGATCCGGCACCCGAACGCGGGTGCTCATCAAACTCTGGGCGGGGGTCTCCCGCAGTTTCGCAGACAACCGGGCGAATAGCCGGTGGGCGGCGGTGACGGCGCGGCGGCTGCCAGGAGGCAGGAGCGGCAGCACCCGCGCGGCGGCGTCGAGGTCGGCATCCATGTCGTCCAGCAGCAGGTTTTTCTGCGATTCGGTGAGCCGGGTGAGGTCGATACCCGGGAAGTAGTTGCGCCCCAGCGCATCCCGGTCGGCGGCCAGATCGCGCAGAAAATTCACCTTCTGGAACGCGGCGCCGAGGCTGCGGGCACCGTGTTCGAGGACGGCCCGCTCCTGCGGTGTCCGGGGGGACTCGCGCAGAAAGCTGCGCAGGCACATCAGCCCGACGACCTCCGCGGACCCGTAGATGTACTCGGCGACACCCGCCTCGGTGAACGGGGCCGGGTCGAGGTCTCGACGCATCGAGGAGAAGAACGGGCGGGTCAGGGCCGGGTCGATGCCGACCCGGCGGGCGGTGACGGCGAACGCGTGCACCACCAGGTTGGTGCTGAAGCCGCGCGCCATCGCGCGCTCGGTTTCGTGCTCGAGATCGTCGAGCAGCTCGCGCTGTCCGGCCAGGTCGATGCCTGCCCCGCTGGCGGCGCCGTCGACAATCTCGTCGGCGATGCGCACGAGCGCGTAGATGCTGCGCACCTCGTCGCGCCGTGCCGGGGCGAGCAGTCGGGCGGCCAGGCCGAACGAGGTGGAGTACTGGGCGATCACCGTATTCGCGCTGGCCAGCGCGGCGGCGTTGTAGCTGTCCAGGCCCGTAGTCTCCGCGCCGACCAGGGAACCGGCCGTGTCGCGGCTCATTTCTGCCGCGTCACGGCGCTGAGGGCGAGCTGGGTGAGGGTGGCGCGCAGCTCGTCGGGCATGAGCGGGCCCTGCAGGGCCTCAACCGCACGGCTGGCGTACTCCCGGGCGAGAGCATCCGCGGTGTCAGGGGCTCCGCAGTCGCGGAGGTGCCCGCGCACCAGTTCGGCCTCGGCCTCGGTGAGGTCGTCCTTGCCCAGGAACGGCGCGATCAGGGGCCACCGGTCGGTGGCGCCGGCGTGCGCGATCAGGGCGGTCTGCTTGCCCTCGCGGAGGTCCGCGAGAACGCTCTTGCCGGTCCTGGCGGGGTCGCCGAACACGCCCAGCAGGTCGTCGGTGAGCTGGAAGGCGACACCGATCAGGCGGCCGAACCGGCCGAGGGCGTCGATGGCCTCCTCCGGCGCGCCGGCCAGGACCGCGCCGGCCTGCAGGGGAGCCTCGAAGGAGTAGATCGCCGTTTTGTGTTCGAGCGTGGTGACGACCTGGTCGATCGTGAGGGGGTCCCGGCTGACGGTGTTGGTCACATCCGCGAGTTCGCCGGCTGCGGAGACGAACACGGCCCGGTCGAGCAGATCGAGCAGCCGGCCGCGCAGTTCGGCGGGCACCGGCAGCAGGGCCAGAGCGCGATGCGCCTCGCTCAGGGCCAGGTCGCCGGCGAGGATGGCCGCTGTGGCGGCCCAGGCCTCGGCCTGCCCGGTTGCCGCACCGTGCGCGATGGCACGTTCGGTGAACCGGCCGGCGATGTTGGCCATCCCGCGGCGGGACAGGTCGCGGTCGATCACGTCGTCGTGGATAAGGAACGCCGTGTGCAGGAGCTCGAAGCTCACCGCGACGGGTGTGGACAGGGTGCGGTCGGTGCCGCCGAAGCCGTCGTAGGCGGCCAGCACCAGGGCGGGCCGGACCCGTTTGCCGCCGCGGCTGGCCTGGTCCAGGGAATCCCAGAGCGCGACGTAGTGGTCGCCGTAGTCGCTGGCGCGCAACCGGGCCGCGGCGAAAAACCTGTGCAGTTCGGTTTCGACGCCCAGCGTCGCGATCTCATGCACGGAAGGTCTCCAGTTCGCGCATCTGCAACACCATCCAGGGACTGAAAGCGAACGGACTGGCCAGCACCGAGCGTCGCAGGGTCTCGGGCTGGGTCCAGGTGAATTCCATGACCTCGTCGGGGTTGGGCACCGGATCCGCGGATGCCCGCGCCAGGTAGACCGGGCACACCTCGTTCTCGACGATGCCGCTGCTGTCGGTCGCGCGGTAGCGGAACAGGGGCAGGGCCAGGTCGATGCGGTCGATGTCGAGGCCGAGTTCGAAGTCGGCGCGCCGGTGCACGGCGTCGGTGAGAGTCTCGGCCGGGGCCGGGTGGCCGCAGAAGGAGTTGGTCCAGACGCCGGGCCAGGTCTTCTTGGCCAGTGCCCGCCGGGTCACCAGGACCTCACCGCGAGCGTTGAACACGTAGCAGGAGAACGCCAGGTGCAGGGAGGTGTCGGCGCCGTGCACGCTGCTCTTGGCGGCGGTGCCGATCTCGCGACCCTCCTCGTTCAGCAGAACAACCAGATCGTCGGCAGGGGCGGCGTGCCGAGATTCGATGGTGTCGAATTCGATCGTGTGTTCTGCTGTGTGCATCACGGGACTTCCTCTCGTGCAGCCAAGATACCCGAAAAAGTACCTAACCGAGTTAGCGATATTCGAGGCTAGCATGGTGCCTATGCCTCCCGCCGTCATACCCGCCGCGGAGCCGAGTCGAGTCGGTTCCGACGCGTACTGGTACCCGGATGCCGCCGCCGGTGCCGGCCCGGAGCCGGTCACCGCGGTCGACGTGCTCCGCGCCGTGCGCAGGTTCCGCGCGGCCGACGTGGCGATGCGCATCCGGGCGCGCTCCGACATGGACATGAACGACTCCGACCTGGTCGCCCTACGGCACCTGATCGCGGCAGAGGAGCGCTCGGAGCCGATCGGCCCGAAGGACCTCAGTGCCGTTCTCGGCATCACCTCGGCAGCCACGGCCAAGCTGCTCTCGCGGCTGGAGGCATCCGGTCGGCTGCGCCGGGAGCCGCACCCCAGCGACCGGCGTGCGCAGGTGCTGCACGCCACCCGGCGCGCTCACGACGAGATGCGGCGAACCCTGGGAGCGGCACACCAGCGGATGCTGGCCGCCGCCGAGAAGCTCACCGCGCCGGAGCAGCTCGCCGTGGTGCGTTTCCTCGACGAGCTCAGCGGAGCGATGGACGAGCCGGCCGACTCGGCCGCGCCCGACACCGACGCCCCCACCGCACCCTGACTCGCGGGTTTGCGGCGGCTGCCGGTGGCCGAGGGGCTAGGAAGCCGGGCGGTACCCTTGAGTACGTGATTATTCCCGCCGCCCAGCACGTGCACACCCTCCTCGCCTCGTATCCGGACTTCCCCCAACCCGGGATCCTGTTCCGTGACCTCAACCCGGTTTTTGCCGATGCCGTGGCCTTCCGAGCGATCATCGACGACCTGAGTGAGCGCTACCGGGGCCAGTTCGACGCCGTGGCCGGCATCGAGGCCCGCGGGTTCCTGCTCGCGGCCGGGATCGGTTACGCCGCCCAGTGCGCGGTCCTCGCGGTGCGCAAGGGCGGAAAGCTCCCCGGCACGGTGCTGACGGAGGAGTACGACCTGGAGTACGGCTCGGCACGCCTCGAACTGGAGGTCGGGCAGCTGCCCGCCGGGTCCCGGGTGCTCATCGTGGATGACGTGCTGGCCACCGGCGGCACCGTCGCGGCCACCGCGCGCCTCATCGAACGGGCCGGCTACCTGACGATCGGTGTCGGCGTGGTGCTTGAACTGGCCGAGCTCGACGGGCGTAGCCGTATCGGCGACGCACCCGTGCACACCATCGTCTCGGTCTAGGCGCGCGCTTTGTGACCCGTGTCGCACGGTTCCTTCGGCACGGGTCGTCTCCGATGGCACAGTTGTTGCTCGCGGCACGTGGTATTTCCGGCGGCCCGGGATAGAACGCAGGCCGCCGCGATTGCCACGTGCCGCCGGGGCTAACCCGCGCCACGACGCTCGTGGCGGGGTCAGGTCCGGGTACCGCTAGTAGGCGGCGGGGTTGGCCGAGGGCTCGACGGCTGCGCCGGAGAGCACGGCCTTGCTGCCCGACACGCCGAGACGGCTCGCGCCGGCCTCGATCATGGCGAGGGCGTCGGCGTGGCTGCGCACCCCGCCGGAGGCCTTGACGCCGAGGGCATCGCCGACGGTTTCGCGCATCAGGCGCACGGCGTGCACGGTGGCGCCGCCGGCCGGGTGGAACCCTGTCGAGGTCTTGACGAAATCGGCGCCCGCGGCCACGGCCGCGCGGCACACGCCGACGATCTCGTCGTCGGTGAGGGCGGCGGACTCGATGATCACCTTGAGGATCAGGGGTGCGGGGATCTCGGCGCGCACGGCGCTGATGTCGGCTTCGACGAGATCGAACCGGCCGGCCTTGGCCGCACCGATGTCGATGACCATGTCCACCTCGTCGGTGCCCTGCGACACCGACAGGGCGGCCTCGGCAGCCTTGATCGAGCTGGCGTGCTTGCCGCTCGGGAAACCGCAGACCACGGCGACCTTGAGGTCGGCATCCGCGGGAAGGGTCAGCGGCAACATCGACGGCGACACGCAGACCGAGTAGACGCCAAGCTCAACGGCCTCGGCGATGAGGCCGGCCACGTCGGCCTGGGTGGCCTCGGGCTTCAGCAGGGTGTGGTCGATATAGCGGGCGAGGCCGGCGGCGTCGAGTGCGGGGGAGGGTGTGGAAGAGGTCATGCTCGTAAGTCCTTTGGGAGGGGCGGCGAGGTGTCCGCCTGGCTCGATCTTACCCGGCGAGCGGATGATGTTCCCTGGCGGGTGCGGCATGCTTGAGTTATGAGCGGGAGCGGTGATGCGTGGGTCTACGGCCCCGACGGTGCCAGGTTCTGGGGCCGGTACGGGGCGGCCGGTCTGCTCGTGCACCATCCGGACCTCGGGGTCCTTCTGCAGCACCGTGCCCTGTGGAGCCATCAGGGCGACACCTGGGGAGTCCCGGGCGGCGCCAGGCACGAGAACGAGAGCGCCCTCGACGCCGCGATCCGGGAGGCCGGTGAAGAGGCCGGTGTTCCCGCGCACCTGCTCAGGCTGAGCTTCAGTTCGGTGGTCGACCTCGGCTTCTGGTCGTACACCACGGTGGTCGTCCGAGCGCTGGAACCGTTCGACCCGATCATCAGCGACACCGAGAGCATCGCGCTGCGCTGGGTGGCGCCGGCCGAGGTGCAGCAGCTGCCGCTGCATCCGGGTTTCGCGGCCAGCTGGCCCGCGCTCAGGGACCGCCTGGTCTGACCGGGCCGTCGCCGGCGGATGCGCCCACCGAGTCGGGCGCCGGTCGGCGCGGCGGCCACTGCACGAGGGCGGAGACCTCGCGCTGATAGGCCCGATAGTCGGGATACCTGGAGACCGAGATGCTCTCGGTGAAGGCGGTCGATCCCGCGAAGAGCAGGGTCAGCAACACCGCGCCGAGTGCACCCGGCTGCAGCCAGGTGCCGGCGGCGATGGCGCCGAAGCCGGCGATCACCCACCACTGGGCGATCTCGCAGAAATAGTTCGGATGCCGGGAGAACCCGAAGAGTCCGCTCCGCAGAAACCCCGGGTCGGCCCCGCCCCGCGCACGGAGCACGGTGCGGGAGCGTTGGAAGTCCCACTGCTGCTGATCGGCCACGGTCTCCCCGGCGAGGAAGGCGAGGAACAGCACGGTGGCGACCAGGTCGGCGGCGCCGAACGGTGTCTGTGGGTGCTGCAGCCCGATCCACGCGGGCAGGGTGATGAGCAGCAGCAACAGGTTCTGGTAGCCGGAGATGAACGCCAGGTTGAACAGGGCGAACTGGCGCCGGCTCATCCTGCGCCCCAGCGCCACCCACCGATAGTCCTCGCCGCCGGGCCGGTAGCCGCCCTTCCGCGCGAAATTGAAGGTCAGTCGCAGGCCCCACAGCGTGCCGAGCACGGCCATGACGACCAGCCGGGGATCGGTGAGCCCGCCGGCGACGGCGAACACCCACAGATAGACCGGCGGCAGCACCGACCAGGCCCGGTCCACCCAGGAGTATTCCCGGGTCAGAACCGATAGCAGCCAGGTTGTGGCGATGGCGGCCGCACACAGGCTCTGGCACACCAGCAGGGCGGATGCGGCGGCGGTCATCGGGGCGCCGTCCCCTCCGGCACCGCGTCCGCCGGCATCGCCTCGTCGAGCACCACATCGCTGGGCGCTTTGTCTGGGCGCAGGCCCCGCCAGCTCGGGTGCCGCAGCCGGCCGGCCGGTGTCCACCCGGCGAACTCCACTTCGCCCACGAGCACCGGGCGCACCCACACGGCGTCGGACGCCTCCTCCGACGGAACGTCGTCGAACGGGGTGTCCGTCGTGGGCAGCTCGTCGAGCCGGCGGCGCAGGCTCGTCAGGTCGCGGTCGCGGAAGCCGGTGCCGATCCGCCCGGCGTACCGCAGCCGGGCTGTGTCGCCGGCCGTCGGCACGCCCACGAGAAGCGAGCCGAAGGTGTCGCCGCGGTGCCCGTTTCCGGGCCGCCAGCCGCCGATCACGACCTCCTGTGCCCTGACGTGTTTGATCTTCACCCACCGGTCGGTGCGGCGTCCGCTCGTGTAGGTACTGCCGGTCTCCTTGGCGATCAGTCCCTCCAGGCCGAGTTGCCGGCTGGTGGCCAGCACCGTGGCGGCGTCGCCGGAGAAGGACGGCGGCACCTGCACGGTTCCGGTGGCCGTCACACCGGCCTCCAAAGCCGCCCGGCGCTCCGCGTACGGCTGGTCGACCAGAGCAGCGCCGTCGTTCTCGAGCAGGTCGAAGACGAAATAGTGCACGGGGGCCCGCCGCTGCGCCCGGCGCACATCACCCTCATCGGTGAGCCCGAGCCTGGTCTGCAGCAGTGAGAAGTCGGGCCGGTTTGTGGTGTCCAGGGCCACGACCTCCCCGTCGAGCACGGCGCCGACGGTTCCCACGGCCGTTCGCAGGTCGTCCACGAGCTCGGGGAAGGATGCCGTGACGTCGTTGCCGTTCCGGGTGAGGAAGCGCACCTTCCCGCCGCCGTCGAGGTAGGCCAGCATCCGGATGCCATCCCACTTCATCTCGTAGGCCCAGTCGGACTCCGCAGACAGCTCGCGCAGGCTGCCCAGCCTGGCGAGCATGGGGGAGTATCGGGCCTCGGCAGGACCCCAGCCGGCCGGGATCGATCGTTTCGGTTTCATCAGGTGGATCAGCCAGTTGCGCGACCCCGCACCGCCGGTCCGGATGAGCGCGAACTCGTGTTCGGCACCGCCCAGACCGCCGTCCGGTTTGCCGTGCAGGGTGACGATTACCTCATCGTCCCGCCATTTCTGCAGCGAATAGGTGCCGGAATCCCAGATCGACATGGTGCCGGCGCCGTACTCTCCCGCCGGAATATCACCCTGGAACTCGAGATACTCCAGCGGGTGATCCTCGGTGTGCACGGCCAGGTGGTTGTGGGTGGGGTCGGCCGGCACGCCCTTGGGCAGCGCCCACGAGACCAGCACGCCGCCCTGTTCCAGGCGCAGGTCGAAGTGCAGGGCCCTGGCGTGGTGCTCCTGGATCACAAACGATGCCCCGCCACCACCGGAGGGCGCCGGCGGTGTCGCCGTCGGCACGGGCTCAGGGGTGCGCCGGGCGTCGCGCTTGCTGCGGTACTGGTGCAGGCGGTCCTCGTCGGTCCGTGAGGCCGAGCCGGCGCCCGCGTCGATGGCGTCCGCCACCGGGCCCAGCAGGTCGGAGCGTCGTTCCAGTCGTTTCAGCACCTGCCGGTAATCCAGCTGCTCCAGTCCGGGCGACTCCAGCTCCCGCCAGGTTCGCGGTGCCGCCACCAGCGGCCGCAGCAGTCCGCGCAGGCTGTACGGCGCGATGGTGGTCTTGTTCGCGCTGTTCTGGCTCCAGTCCACGAAGACCTTCCCGTCCCGCAGCGACCGGGTCATCGCGCTGAGCACCTCTCCTGGATGGTCCGCTTCCAACGCCCGCGCGAGTTCATGCGCCACCTGGCCCACCTGCTCAGAGGTGTGGCTACCGTCCAGCGCCGCATACAGGTGGATGCCCTTGCTCCCGCTGGTCACCGGCAGGGTGTCCAGGCCCATGTCCAGCAGCAGGGCCCTGGCCCACCGGGCCACCTCCGCGCACTCGGCGAGGCCGACGCCCTCGCCGGGGTCCAGGTCCAGCACCAGCCGGTCGGGGCGGGCCGGGGCGCCCGCCACGTCGAACCGCCACTGCGGCACGTGGATCTCCAGGGTGCCGATCTGGGCGAGCCAGGTGAGGGTGGCCAGGTCGTTCACCAGCGGGTACACGGTGGTGCGCGCCTTGTGAGCGAGTTCCCGGCGCTCCACCCAGTCCGGCGTGCCCTCGGCCAGGTTCTTCTGGAAGAACACCTGCCCGGGCTCCTGGGGCGTGCCCACGCCGTGCACCCAGCGCTTGCGGGTCGCCGGCCGGTCCCGCGCATGGCGGATGAGCTCATCCGCGACCGCCGCGTAGTAGCCCAGGATGTCGGCCTTGGTGGTGCCGGTCTCCGGGTACATCACCTTGTCCAGATGGGTGAGGGTGACCCGGCGGCCACCCACCGTCACGACCTCCCGCTGAGCGCCGTCGGCGCTCACAGCGCCATTCCCCGCAGCCCCCGCGCCAGTTGCCATGTGCCCAGCTTGCTCCACGCCCGCCCACCGGTCTAGCCTCACCCCATAGGACGGGTGTGTACTGGGCTCTGGAGGACGAACGATGCGATCAATCTGGAAGGGCGCCATCACGTTCGGGCTGGTCAACGTGCCGGTCAAGGTCTACAGCGCCACCGAAGACCACGACGTCGAACTGCACCAGGTGCACGACGCTGACGGCGGACGCATCCGCTACCAGCGCCGCTGTGAGGTCTGCGGCAAGGTCGTCGACTACGCGCACATCGACAAGGCCTTCACCGACGGCGACAAGACCGTCGTGATCACCGATGCCGATCTCAAGTCCCTGCCCGAGGAACGCAGCCGCGAGATCGACGTCGTCGAATTCGTGCCCAGCGACCAGCTCGACCCGATCATGTTCGACCGCAGCTACTTCCTCGAGCCAGACGGTTCCTCGCCCAAGGCCTACGTGCTGCTGCGGCGCACCCTGGAGCAGACCGACCGCACCGCCATCGTGCACTTCGCGTTGCGGCAGAAAACGCGGCTCGCCGCACTCCGGGTGCGCGACGGCGTTCTGATGCTGCAGACCCTGCTCTGGGACGACGAGGTGCGGGTGGCCGAGTTCCCGGCGCTTGAGCAGGCCGTGAAGATCTCCGACCGTGAGCTGGACCTCTCCGCGGCCCTGGTGGACTCCTTCGCCGCCGATTTCAGCCCGGGCGACTACACCGATGAGTACCAGGCCCAACTGCGCCGCCTCATCGAAGAGAAGCTCGAGAAGGGTGACGCGATCGACACCGAGGCCACCTTCGGCGGCGCCGACGAGGAGGCCGGCGGGGGAGAGGTGCTCGACCTGATGGAGGCGCTGCGCCGCAGCGTCGACCGCAGCCGGTCCGGGGACGGTGCCGCCAAGACCGGTGCCGCCAAGACCGCAGCAACCAAGACGGCAGCAACCAAGACCGGTGCCACCAAGACCAAGGCCGCCACGAAGAAGCCCGCCGCCAGGAAAGAAGCCTGAGCCTCTTCCGTGGCCGCTCGATAGACTCGTGTCGTGACCGGGCCCGTTCCACCTCACCTCAGCTCCAGGGTGCTGACGGTGCCGAATCTGCTCAGTTTCCTGCGACTGGCGCTCGTCCCGGTCTTCCTCACCCTGCTGGTGAGCGGTGAAGACGCCTGGGCGCTCCTGGTCCTCGCGGTGGCCAGCCTCACCGACTACCTCGATGGCGTGATCGCGAGAAGGTTCAACCAGATCACCCGGCTCGGCCAACTGCTCGACCCGGCCGCGGACCGGCTCTACATCTTTGCCGCACTCGTCGGGCTCGCCTGTCGCGATCTGGTGCCGTGGTGGATCGTTGCCGTCGTCGTCGGTCGCGATGTGTTCCTGCTCGGACTGGGAGTTGTGCTGGCCAACCACGGTTTCGGCCCGCTTCCTGTGCATCAGCTGGGCAAGGTGGCCACGTTCTGCCTCTTTTATGCCCTCCCGATGATCATGCTCGGCCAGGCGTTCCCCGAGCTGTCCTGGTGGTCGCAGCCCGTCGGCTGGGCGTTCGGTCTCTGGGGCGCCTACCTCTACTGGTGGGCCGGGGCCATCTACGCGATTGAAACGGTTCGGGTGATTCGGCTTCCGCGCGCTTGAAGGTCCGTTCCATCCGATACGATTTACCCAGTAGGAGGTGCACCGTGGTCGATCCCGACGACAAGAAAGAACCCGTGCGTAAGGTGGCGCCTGAGAATGCCACGGGCAACGTCGACACGACGATGACGTTCAGCCAGGAGTTCGCGGCGTCCTTGGCCGCGCTCGACGCCAACGTCACCGTCGAGGAGCAGGAGGCCATTGCGGCGCTGCCCTCAGGGTCAGCCCTCCTGGTGGTGCGCCGCGGTCCCAATTCGGGTGCGCGTTTCCTCCTGGATGCCGATGTCACCACGGTGGGACGACACCCGAATGCCGACATCTTCCTCGATGACGTCACGGTGTCGCGTCGCCATGCCGAATTCCTGCGCAACGGCCGCATCTTCCAGGTGAAAGACCTGGGATCGCTCAACGGCACGTATTTTGACGGCGAACGCATCGACCTGGCCGTCCTCACCGACGGATCCGAAGTTCAGGTCGGCAAATTCCGCCTCACGTTCTACGCCTCGCGGCTCGACCTCGTTCACCTGGCGAGCGACTAGTGTCGGCGTCCTCCGCCCAGGCCAGACTGCCGGGCGCGACGTCACTCTTGAGTATCGGCCAGGTCCTGGCCCGGTTGACACCGGAATTCCCGGACCTGACCCCGTCCAAACTGCGGTTCCTTGAGGAACAGGGGCTTGTCTCCCCGGCACGCACGGAGTCCGGCTACCGCAAGTTCAACGGCGGCGACGTTGACAGGCTGCGCCTGATTCTGTCGATGCAGCGCGACCACTACCTGCCGCTGAAGGTGATCCGCGCCTACCTCGACGACCTCGACGCGGGCCTGTCACCGGTTCTTCCCGGCGGCGGGGCACCCGGTCCGAGCATGCTCGTGATCGCGCGACGCTTCACCCGCGAGGACCTCCTGCGCGAGTCCGGAGCCTCCTCCACTCTTCTGCACGACGCCGTCACCGCGTCGATCATCGTGCCGGCCGAACACTACGGCGACGACGCCCTCAAGGTGCTCCGCGCCCTGGTCGACCTGCAGCAGAGCGGGATCGAACCCAGGCACCTCCGCGGCTTCCGCGGTGCGGCCGAACGCGAGCTCGGCCTGATCGAGAGCGCCCTGGTTCCGCTGGCCCGCCGCAAAGACGCCTCCAGCCGCGCCAAGGCGGCCGAAATGGCCGTGGAGATCGCCGGGCAGCTCGAAGTGATCCGTGGCAGCCTGATCCGCTCCGCCCTGGGCCGCCTGACCAAATAAGTCGTAGACTGAAAGTTCAACGCACCGAGAACCAGCGTTCTCTCGACACGCCGACACGTTCGGGCGGATGTCATCGCTAGGGGCCGCCGGTCTCGCTAACGTTGAAGTGCGGCCTGAAGGTTCGCATCCACCCCCGAGAGGCGTTCTGTATGAGTGAACTCAATCCCCGAGATGATTCGTCTCGGTACGGTCAGGGGCTGCTCTTCACCGACGGGATGCCCGAGCTCGACGAGAACTCCGGCTACCGGGGCGCCGTCGCGGCGCGCGCCGCGGGTATCAGCTACCGCCAGCTCGACTACTGGGCCCGCACCGAACTCGTGGAGCCCACGGTTCGCGGTGCGGCCGGCTCCGGCTCGCAGCGACTCTACGGCTTCCGCGACATCCTGGTACTCAAGCTCGTCAAACGTCTGCTCGACACCGGCATCTCCCTGCAGCAGATCCGCACCGCGGTCAACCAGCTGCGCGAATCAGGCGTCAACGACCTGGCCCAGACCACCCTCATGAGCGACGGCGCCAGCGTCTACCTCTGCACCTCCAACGACGAGGTCATCGACCTCGTCAGCCGCGGCCAGGGTGTCTTCGGCATCGCCGTCGGCAAGGTCCTGCGCGAGGTGGAAACCACCCTCGTCGAACTCGACACCCAGACGGCCGACCCGTCCGACGAGCTCGCCGCCCGTCGCGTCTCCCGCAAGGTCTCCTAGCCGCAGGAACTGTGAGAAAAGCCCCGAAACGCTCGCGTTTCGGGGCTTTCTCACAGCTCGAGAGCTCTTAGCGCGCGGGGACTTCCGCGTACTCGCCGATGCGTGCGGTGCGCAGGACCCGGTCCAGCAGCTGGTCGAAGTAGTGCGCCATCTCCTGGGCGCTGTCGCCCGGCCAGGTGTGCAGGGGCTTCGCGGCGCCCTGGGCCTGCTGCAGGCTGGTGCGCTCCGGAAGCTGCGGGCTGAGCACCAGCGGTCCGAACATGTCGCGCAGTTCCTTGATCCGGAACTGGTGCTCCAGTGACGCGGTGCGGGCGCGGTTGACGATGATGCCCAACGGCTGCAGCCGGGGGCTGAGGCCACGACGGATTTCCTCGATCGCGCGCAGGGCACGGTCGGCGGCGGCCACCGAGAACAGGCCGGGCTCGGTGACCACGGCAACCCGGTCGCTGGCGGCCCACGCGGTGCGGGTGAGCGCGTTCAGCGAGGGGGCACAGTCGATCAGCACGAGGTCGTAGTCCTTCTCCACCGTGGAGAGGGCCTCCTCGAGCTTCCAGATGTCCCGGATGCTGGGGTGCGGGCCGTCGAAATTAATGGCGGAGGGGCTGCCGATCATGACGTCGATCGTGCCGGGGCGACCGCGGGTCCAGCCGCTGGGCGCGATGGCGGCCCGAACGACTTTTTCCTTCGGCGAAGCCAGCACGTCGGCGACGTTGAGGTGGCCGGCGAGCTGGATGTCGAGCCCGGTAGAGACATCTGATTGCGGATCGAGGTCGACCACGAGGGTCCGAACACCGCGGGCGAAGGCGGCAGAAGCCAGACCAAGGGTTACCGTGGTCTTGCCTACCCCTCCCTTGAGGGAGCTAACGCTAAGTACGTGCACAAGTAGATACGTTACCTTCACTAGTCTTAGAGAACCTAACCGTCAGCTGTGTGCCGCTCCCGGATCGAAAGGTCTCTATGTTCACCAAAATCCTCGTCGCCAACCGTGGAGAGATAGCAATCCGCGCGTTCCGCGCCGCCTATGAACTGGGCGCGAAAACCGTCGCCGTCTTCCCGTTCGAAGACCGCAATTCACTGCACAGGCTGAAGGCCGACGAGGCTTACGAGATCGGCGAACCCGGACACCCCGTCCGCGCCTACCTCGATGTGTCCGAGATCATCCGGGTGGCCAAGGAGAGCGGCGCAGACGCCATCTACCCCGGCTACGGATTCCTCTCCGAGAACCCCGAGCTCGCCGAAGCGGCCAAGGCCGCCGGCATCACCTTCATCGGGCCGGGCTCGCACGTGCTCGAGATGGCCGGCAACAAGGTCACCGCCAAGGAACACGCCATCGCTGCCGGTGTGCCCGTCCTCAAGTCCAGCGCGCCGTCGCGAGACGTCGAGGAGCTCATCGCGGCCGCAGAGGAGATCGGCTTCCCCATCTTCGCCAAGGCCGTCGCCGGCGGCGGTGGACGCGGCATGCGCCGCGTCGCCTCCATGGCCGACCTGCGCGGTTCCCTCGAAGAGGCCATGCGCGAGGCCAACAGCGCCTTCGGTGACCCCACCATGTTCCTCGAGCAGGCGGTGCTCCGGCCCCGCCACATCGAGGTGCAGATCCTTGCGGACGCCACGGGCGAGACCGTGCACCTGTTCGAGCGCGACTGCTCGGTGCAGCGCCGCCACCAGAAGGTCATCGAGATCGCACCGGCCCCCAACCTGCCGGAGGAGATCCGTCAGCGACTGCACGCCGACGCCGTGGCCTTCGCCAGGTCGATCGGTTACGTCAACGCCGGCACCGTCGAATTCCTGCTCGACACCGTCGGCGAACGCGCCGGCCAGCACGTGTTCATCGAGATGAACCCGCGCATCCAGGTGGAGCACACCGTGACCGAGGAAGTCACCGACGTCGACCTCGTGCAGTCCCAGATCCGCATCGCCGCAGGGGAGACCCTGGCCGACCTCGGCCTGGGCCAGGACACGATCAAACTGCGCGGCTTCGCCCTGCAGTGCCGCATCACCACAGAGGACCCCACCGCGGGATTCCGCCCGGACACCGGCAAGATCACCACCTACCGCTCGCCCGGCGGCGCCGGCATCCGCCTGGACGGCGGAACCATCAACCCCGGCGCGCAGATCAGCCCGCACTTCGACTCGATGCTCGCCAAGCTCACCTGCCGCGGCCGCGACTACGCGTCCGCCGTCACCCGCTCCAAGCGCGCGCTGGCCGAGTTCCGCATCCGCGGCGTCTCCACCAACATCGCCTTCCTGCAGGCCGTGCTGGAAGACCCCGACTTCGCCAACGGCGACCTGAGCACCTCCTTCATCGACGAGCGTCCGCAGCTGCTGCGTGGCCGGGCCTCCAAGGACCGCGGCACGAAGATCCTCAACTGGCTCGCCGACGTCACCGTGAACCAGCCCAACGGTGTGCCCCTGACCCTGCTGAACCCCGCAGAGAAGCTGCCCAAGCTCGACCTGTCCATTCCGGCGCCGGAGGGTTCGCGGCAGAAGCTGCAGCTGCTCGGCCCGGTCGGCTTCGCCAGCGCCCTGCGCGCCCAAACGGCGCTGGCCGTCACCGACACGACCTTCCGTGACGCCCACCAGTCGCTGCTGGCCACCCGGGTGCGCACCAAGGACCTCGTCGCCGTGGCTCCCTACGTGGCCAGGCTCACCCCCGAACTGCTCTCGGTCGAGGCCTGGGGCGGTGCCACCTACGACGTGGCCCTCCGCTTCCTCGGCGAAGACCCGTGGGAGCGTCTCGGCGCCCTGCGCGAGGCCCTGCCGAACATCAACATCCAGATGCTGCTGCGCGGCCGCAACACCGTGGGCTACACCCCGTACCCCACCGAGGTGACGGATGCGTTCGTCCGCGAGGCCAGCGATTCAGGTGTTGACATCTTCCGCATCTTCGACGCTCTCAACGACGTCAACCAGATGCGTCCGGCCATCGACGCCGTGCTGAACACCGGCGACAGCGTTGCCGAGGTGGCGCTCTGCTACACCGGCGACCTGCTCGATCCTGCCGAGGACCTCTACACGCTCGACTACTACCTGCGCCTGGCCGACCAGATCGTGGCGTCCGGCGCGCACATCCTGGCCATCAAGGACATGGCCGGGCTGCTGCGGCCCGCCGCCGCCGCGAAGCTCGTCACCGCGTTCCGCGAACGCTTCGACCTGCCGGTGCACGTGCACACGCACGACACCCCCGGCGGCCAGCTGGCGACCCTGCTGGCGGCCTCCCAGGCCGGAGCCGACGCCGTGGACGTGGCCAGCGCCCCGATGGGCGGCACCACCAGCCAGCCGTCGGCGTCCTCCCTCGTGGCCGCGCTCGCTCACACCGAACGGGACACCGGCATCTCCCTCCAGAACGTCTGCGACCTCGAGCCGTACTGGGAAGACGTGCGCCGGGTCTACCACCCCTTCGAATCGGGCCTCCGCGCCCCCACCGGCCGGGTGTACAAGCACGAGATCCCGGGCGGGCAGCTGTCCAACCTGCGCACCCAGGCCATCGCGCTCGGCCTCGCCGATGACTTCGAGCTCATCGAAGACATGTACGCGGCAGCGAACGAGATCCTGGGCCGCGTGCCCAAGGTGACTCCGTCCTCCAAGGTCGTCGGTGACCTGGCCCTGTACCTCGCGGCCGTGAACGCCGACCCGGCCGATTTCGAAGCCAACCCTTCCAAGTACGACGTGCCGGACTCCGTGGTGGGCTTCATGGCCGGCGAACTCGGCGACCTGCCGGGCGGCTGGCCGGAGCCCTTCCGCAGCAAGGTGCTCGAGGGCCGCAGCATCCGGGTGAGCACGACCGAGCTGACCGACGAGGAACGTACCGCCCTCGACGCCGACAGCCCCACTCGACGCGCCATGCTCAACCAGCTGCTCTTCCCGGCTCCCACCCGGACCTTCCAACAGATCCGCGAACTCTTCGGCGACCTGTCCGTGGTCGACACTGTCGACTACCTTTACGGTCTGCGGCAGGGCACCGAACACTCGGTCGAGATCGACAAGGGTGTGCGGCTCTACGTCGGGCTCGAGGCGATCGGCGAGGCCGACGAGAAGGGCATGCGCACCGTCATGACCATTCTCAACGGGCAGCTGCGTCCGGTCTTCGTGCGTGACCGCAGCATCGCCGTGGTCAGTAAGGCGGCCGAGAAGGCCGACGCCAACCAGCCCGGCCAGATCGCCGCACCGTTCTCCGGTGTGGTCACCCTGCAGGTCGCCGATGGCGACCACGTGACCGCCGGCCAGAGCGTCGCGTCGATCGAGGCCATGAAGATGGAAGCAGCCATCACCTCACCCATCGCCGGCGTCGTCGAAAGGGTCGCGATCCCCGCCACCCAGCAGGTCGACGCGGGAGACCTGCTCGTAGTGGTGCGGCCACGCTAGGCTGAGGCCTGATTTGGGGCCCATTCGTGGCCCGCGAAAAAACGAGGAGTCTGCTGTGACAGATCGACGGACAGACGATGCCCAACCGCACGATGAAGGCGACGGCCAGCTGAGCCCGGCCCCGGCAGGGGCCGGGTCGCCGGAGTCCGGTGCTGCCAGAGCGCGACCGGGTGACGAGTACCACAGCGAACTCCCGCCGCACACCTTCGACAACCTCGCCGCCGCCTTGCCGGAGAGCTTCGTCTCGCTCGGCGCCGCCGGCCTGCCCAGGTCCGCGGTAGCGCCCCGCGCCGCGCACGACCCGGCCACCCCGACGGCGGGCGCACACCCCGGCACTCACACCATCGAGATCGTCACCCCGCAGCCGGCGCGGGGCGTCACAGCTCCGCTGGGCGCGAGCGGCACCGCAGCGGCAGCGCTGTCCCGCAACACCGGACCCACGAGCGCGGCAACGGCCAGCCGGCGCGACCGCACCCGAACGGACGCCGTCGCCCCGGAATCCGCATCGATGCTCACCTCCGACCGGCTGCTGGAGATCAACCGCAAGACCCGGCGCCCGCCGAACGGCAGCTGGAACCGGTTCGTCTACAACGCCACCTTCCACCTGGTCAACCTGGGCGATTCGGCCGCCGTGCGCGCGCACCGGGCCATGGACGAACGCATCCAGAAGCAGTTCGAGGGCGGCGCGAGGTTCGTCCCGATCCTCACCCGCAAGGGCGGCGTGGGCAAGACCACCGTCACCGCACTGCTCGGCATGGCCATGGCCGACGCCAGGGAAGACCGGATCATCGCCGTCGACGCCAACCCCGACCGGGGCACCCTGAGCGAACGGGTGTCCAAGCAGACTAGGTCGACGGTGCGCGACGTCGTGACCAAGGCCGCCTCCATCGGCGGCTTCACCGATTTCTCGGCGTTGGTATCCAGGGACGAGACCCGTCTGGACATCCTGGCCAGCGACACCGACCCGCTCCTGTCCGAAGCGTTCGACGAGAACGACTACAACGTCGTCGCCGACCTGGCGGCCCGGTTCTACTCGATCGTCCTGACCGACTGCGGCACCGGGATCGTGCACTCGGTCATGCGCGCGACCCTGCAGCGCGCCGATTCCATCGTGATCGTGTCCGGCGGCAGTGTCGATGAGGCCCGGTTGGCCTCCGAAACGCTGACCTGGCTCGAGGCCAACGGCTACGGTGAACTCGTTCGCAACGCGATCGTCGCCCTCAATACCGCGACCCAGGGCACCAACCTGGTCAAGCTCGAGGAGATCGAGTCGCACTTCCGGTCCCGGGTTCGCGAGATCGTGCGGATCCCGTACGACCCGCAGTTGGCCGCCGGCAGTGTGGTGTCCTTCAAGGACCTCAAGCCGATCACCCGACTGGCCGCGCGTACCCTCGCTGCCCTCGTCGTCGAAGGGTTGCCGGCCGAGCGCCGCGCCTGACTCCCTCGCACAGTATCCGTTCCATCCGTTCCATCCGTTCCATCCGATCCATCTGATCCATCCGTTCATCCTGAAGAGAGTTTCCCCGTGCCCGAACGCCAGATCCGCCTGCTGGGCGATCCCGTCCTCAAGACCCGCTCAGAGCCGATCGGCACCATCGACGCCCGGGTGCGCAGCCTCGTCGAAGACCTGGTGGACAGCGTGAAGCTGCCGGGCCGGGCCGGCGTTGCCGCGGCCCAGATCGGCGTGAACCTGCGTGCCTTCAGCTACAACATCGACGGGGACATCGGCTATATCCTCAACCCGGTTCTGGTGGAGCTGGCGGGGGAGCCGGCGATGGTCGACGAGGGTTGCCTGTCGGTGCCCGGCCTGTGGTACCCGACCAAGCGCTACCCGTTCGCCAGGGTTACCGGCATCGACCTGGCCGGCAACCCCGTCGCGGTATCCGGCGAGGGCCTGATGGCGCAGGCTCTGCAGCACGAGACCGACCACCTCGACGGGCTGCTCTACCTGGACCGGCTCGACAAGGAAAACCGCCGTGCGGCGATGAAGGAAGTGCGCGAGTCCGACTGGTTCTAACCTGTAGAGGTTGTAGCCGACACAGACGAACGAGCTGCCCCGCTGTAGCCGGGCAGCTCGTTCGTGTGTGCGCGCCTAGTCTTGTGCGGTCTCGCGCACCGGCACGGCTGCCGTCATCGGGTTCGCACCGTAGAGGTTCTGGATCTCGGCGGCGAAGTCCCGGAGGATCACGTCCCGCTTGATGCTCATCTTCGGCGTGAGGTAGCCGGCCGCCTCGGTGAGTTCGATGGGCAGCACCACGAACTTGCGGATGGACTCCGCCCTGGACACCGTCTCGTTGGCGTGGTCGATCGCCCGTTGGACCTCGGCAAGGACCTTCGGGTGCACCGACGCGTCCATGAGGGACATCCCGGCGTCTTCGTGGTTGTTGTTCAACCAGACCGGCAACATCTCGGGGTCGAGGGTGACCAGCGCCGCGATGAACGGTTTCTGGTCGCCGACCACGACGACCTGGCCGACCAGCGGGTTCGACCGGATCGGGTCTTCGAGGGCTGCCGGAGCGACGTTCTTGCCGCCGGCGGTCACGATGATCTCTTTCTTGCGCCCGGTGATCGAGAGGAACCCGTCGTCGTCGAGGGCACCGATATCACCGGTCTTCAGCCAGCCGTCGTCGAAGACGGCGGCGGTGGCTTCCGGGTTCTTCCAGTACTCGGTGAAGACGTTGACACCCTTGACCTCGATCTCACCGTCGTCCATCACCCGCACCGAGACACCGGGCAGCGCCGGGCCGACACTGCCGATCTTGGACTTGGTGGCCAGGTTCACCGTGGCGGGGGCCGTGGTCTCGGTCAGGCCATAGCCCTCGAGGATGACGATGCCCAGGCTGTGGAAGAAGTGGCCCAGGTGAGCACCGAGCGGCGCGGAGCCGGAGACGGCGAATTTGACGTTGCCGCCCATCGCGGTCCGCAGCTTGCTGTAGACCAGCCTGTCGAACAGCGCGAACTTGATCTTCATGCCCAGCGGGATCCGCTCGCCGGCCTCGACCAGCTTGGAGTGCGCCACGGCGACCTCGGAGGCGGCCTCGAAGATCTTCCCCTTGCCGCCGGCCTCGGCCTTCTGCTCGGCGGAGTTGTAGACCTTCTCGAAGACCCGGGGGACGGCGAGGAGGAAGGTCGGCTTGAAGCTGCCCAACGACGGCAGCAGCTGCCGAGTGTCCGGCTGGTGACCCACCCGGACGCCACCGTGCACGCAGAGCACCGCGATGAAGCGGGCGAAGACGTGCGCCGTGGTGATGAACAACAGGGTGGATGCGCCGTTCTCGTCGGTGAGAACGGGCTTGAGGGCGATCCCGGCGTTGCGGCTGGTCTCAACGAAGTTGGCGTGGCTGAGCACGCAGCCCTTGGGCCGGCCGGTGGAGCCTGACGTGTAGATCAGGGTGGCGATGTCGGAGCCGACGGCCAGACGACGGCGTCGCTCGATTTCGGCATCCGGAACATCGACGCCCCTGGCGGCGAGCTTGTCCAGGTCGCCCAGGTCGATCTGCCAGACCGTCTCAACGTCGGGCAGGTCGGGGTGCACCTCATCGAAACGGGCGAAGTGGTCCGCGGTCTCCACGATCAACGAAGTCGCGCCGGAATCGCTGAGGATCCACTGCACCTGGCTGGGCGAACTCGTCTCGTAGACCGGCACGAGCACCGCGCCGGCGAACCAGACGGCGAAGTCGATCAGGGTCCATTCATAGCGGGTTTTGCAGGTCAGGCCGATCTTGTCGCCGGGCTGAATACCGGCGGCGACGAACCCCTTGGCCAGGGCGACGACCTGGGCGTGGAAGGCGGCGGTCGTAACCGGAAGCCAACCGCCGTTCTCGGGCCGGGAGAACAGAACCAGCTGCGGGGTCAAGGCGAGACGGTCGACCAACAGGTCGGTGACGTTCGCGTTCGGGTCTGAGGGAACGACGGCGGGCTCATCGAACTGTTTCACGGTAACTCCTTTGGCACCGGACGGGTAAGTGCGACCACTCTAGCCGCTGAATCGACACGAACCTGCGATTCTCCCGGCGGCGTAGTCATTTACTACACTCTAGGGGGTGCCTTGCGTGGTCGATCAGGTCGCTGCGTGCCCCGTTCCCTTTTTTGAGCCGACCTGAAGAACTTCCTGTTGCTCCACCAACGAAAGGTGCGCTCGTGCACGCCATTGGGATTGACATCGGCGGAACCAAGATCGCTGGTGCCCTCGTCGACGAATTCGGAACCATCATCAAATCGGATCGTCGACCGACCGACGCCGCCAACCCGAGCGAGATCGAAAACGCTGTCGTGGAGATGATCAAGGATCTCTCCGCCGGCGAAGACGTCATCGCTGCGGGTGTCGCCGCTGCCGGGTTCATCGACGCCGCCCAGTCGACCGTGTACTACGCCCCGAACATCAACTGGCGCAACGAACCGATGCGCGAGAAGCTCGAGTCGCGCCTGTCGCTGCCGATCATCGTCGAGAACGACGCCAACGCCGCCGGATGGGCCGAATTCTGCTTCGGCGCCGGCCGCCTGTACAGCGACATGGTCACCCTCACCATCGGCACCGGCGTCGGCGGCGCCATCGTCTCCAACGACCGCCTGTTCCGCGGTGGCTTCGGCGTGGGCGCCGAGCTGGGCCACATGCGCGTCGTTCCCGACGGCCTGCCCTGCGGCTGCGGCGCGCACGGGTGCATCGAACAGTACGGCTCCGGCCGTGCGTTGGCCCGCATCGCCAACGAGTTCGCGGATGCCGGCGGCATCGGCCTGGGCCTGGCCGCCGCCCGTGGCAAGCGCGGCAAGCTCACCGGCAAGGACATCGGCCGGCTGATCCAGGACGGCGACCCGGGCGCCCTCGCGGCGCTGCGCCAGTTGGGCACCTCTCTCGGCCAGGCCTGCGCCAGCCTCGCCGCGGTGCTCGACCCGCAGGTGTTCGTCTTCGGCGGCGGTGTCGCCGCGGCAGGCGAGCAGCTCCTGGAGCCCATCCGCACCGCCTACCTGGCCAACCTGCCCGCCCGCGGCTATCACCCCGAGGCAGAGTTCGCGATCGCGGAACTCGTCAACGACGCCGGCGTCGTCGGTGCCGCCGACCTCGCCCGCCGACACGTCACCGGTGAGTAGGCTGGCTGTGTTTCTCCACCGCGTGTTGCGCGACTGCGCCGGCCGGCATCCGCTTATCTAAGGACACCGATGTTCTACTGGTTCATGAAGAATGTTGTGGCCGGACCGCTGCTGCTCGGCCTGTTTCGGCCCTGGGTGATCGGGCTGGACAACATCCCCAAGGAGGGCGGTGTCGTTCTGGCGAGCAATCACCTGTCCTTCATCGACTCGGTCTTCCTGCCTCTGGTGGTGCCGCGCCGGGTGGTCTTCCTCGCCAAGAGCGAGTACTTCACCGGCACCGGCCTCAAGGGCTGGGCGACCAAGCAGTTCTTCAAGGCCACCGGCCAGCTGCCCATCGACCGCTCCGGGGGCAAGGCGTCGGAGGACTCCCTGAACACAGGCCTCGCGGTCCTGAACGGCGGGGGAGCGCTCGGTATTTATCCCGAGGGCACCCGCAGCCCGGACGCCCGGATGTACCGGGGTCGCACGGGTGTGGCCCGCATGGTGTTGGAGGCCGGCGTCCCCGTCATCCCCGTGGCCATGATCGACACCGAGAAGGCCATGCCCACCGGCACCCGCATCCCCAAGGTGCGCCGGATCGGCATCGTCATCGGGGAGCCGCTGGACTTCAGCCGGTTCGAGGGAATGGAGGGTGACAGATTCGTGTTGCGCTCCGTGACGGACGAGCTGATGTACGAACTGCGCCGCCTCAGTACCCAGGAGTACGTCGACGTGTACGCCACCAGTGTCAAAGAGAAGCGCGCCAGCCTTTCACGCTAGGCTCGAATATCGTTCATCCCAGACCCGCGCTCGTGCGGGCCGCATTAGAGAAAACAGGCTCAGTCCCGTGGTAGACCCCACCGAACCGGTTGTAATGGCAGACAAATCTGTGATCGCCGGACTGGACTATTGGCGCACCCTTCCCATCAAGCAGCAGCCGGCCTGGCCGGATGCCGATGCCGTCGCGGCCGCCTCCGCCGAGCTGGCCACCCAGCCGCCGTTGGTCTTCGCCGGCGAGGTGGACATCCTGCGCGACCGCCTGGCCGAGGCGGCCCGCGGCGAGGCCTTCCTGCTGCAGGGCGGCGACTGCGCCGAGACCTTCGGCGGCGCCACAGCGGAGCAGATCCGCAACCGGGTGAAGACAGTGCTGCAGATGGCTGTCGTGCTCACCTACGGTGCGTCGATGCCCGTGGTGAAGATGGGCCGCATGGCCGGTCAGTTCGCCAAGCCCCGCTCCAGCGACTTCGAAACCCGCGGCGGCGTCACCCTGCCGGCCTACCGCGGCGACATCGTGAACGGCTACGACTTCACCCCGGAGTCCCGCGAGGCCGACCCCGACCGGCTGGTGAAGGCGTACCACACGTCGGCGTCCACCCTCAATCTCATTCGCGCCTTCACCCAGGGCGGCTTCGCGGACCTCCGCCAGGTGCACAGCTGGAACCAGGGCTTCGCCAAGAACCCGGCCAACCAGCGTTACGAGGGCCTGGCCAAGGACATCGACCGCGCCATCAAGTTCATGATCGCTTGCGGGGCCGATTTCGAGGCCATGCGTCGCACCGAGTTCTACACCAGCCACGAGGGCCTGCTGATGGACTACGAGCGCCCCATGACGCGGATCGACTCACGCACCGGAACGCCGTACAACACCTCGGCGCACTTCGTCTGGATCGGCGAACGCACCCGGGAGATCGACGGCGCCCACGTGGACTTCCTGTCCCGCGTGCGCAATCCGATCGGCGTCAAGCTCGGCCCGAGCACCTCGATCGACGACATGCTGCGCCTGATCGACAAGCTCGACCCGAACCGCGAGCCCGGCCGGTTGACCTTCATCACCCGGATGGGCGCCGGCAAGATCCGCGACGCCCTGCCGCCGCTGCTCGAGGCGATCAAGGCCAGCGACGCCATGCCGCTCTGGGTCACCGACCCGATGCACGGCAACGGCGTCACCACGCCCACCGGCTACAAGACCCGTCGTTTCGACGACGTCGTCGACGAGGTCAAGGGCTTCTTCGAGGCGCACCGCGCCGTGGGGACGCACCCCGGCGGCATCCACGTGGAGCTCACCGGCGACGACGTCACCGAGTGCCTCGGTGGCTCGGAACACATCGACGAGGCCGCCCTGGCGACCCGCTACGAGTCGCTCTGCGACCCGCGGCTCAACCACATGCAGTCGCTCGAACTGGCGTTCCTGGTCGCCGAGGAGCTCGCGGCACGCTAACCCGCACGACCAGCACCACCGAGCTGCCCCGTTCCGGACGAGCTGCTCCCGTATCCCGGGGCAACTCGTCCGTAGCGGGGCATCTCGCATCTGACGCCAGCAGGAGACGGTAGGTCTAGCCGAAGGGGTTGGTGGGGGTCAGGGTGATGGAGCTGCCCTTGGCCGCGAGGGTACCTGCCGCCGGATCCGTCGACTTGATGCTGATGATCGCCGCAATGGCATCCGCGGCCAGGTTGTAGTTCAGCTTGAAGCCGAGGTCGGTGAGCACCTGCTTGCCCTCGCTCCAGGCCATCCCCACCACATTAGGGATCTCCACCGGCTCTGGGCCGCGGGACACCGTGAGGATGAGAGTCGAGCCTGCCCGAATCGGACCCTCCTCGGCAGCGGCGACCGAGATGACGTCGCCCTCTGCGATGGTGTCGCTGTAGGTTTCCTCGCCTGCTGTGGCGACGAGGCCCTTGTCTTCGAGGATGCTGACGGCGTCATCGAGCGACTCCCCACCGACGTCGGGGATGGGTCCGAGCGACACCACGAGATTGACGTTGAGCCCCTCGAAGTAGTCACCGCCCGCCGAGATGTCGCTGCCGTCGCTCTCCCGGCTGGCCGAGAGCACCAGGCCCTCCTCGACGTCGCCGTTGAACACCTCGTCGACCTCACCGGGAACGGCCTTCGCTTCGGCGATGGCCGAGGCGGCGGCATCCGCGCTGAGACCGGCCAGCGGCGGCAGCGTGATCGGCGCGGGTCCCTGCGAGACGTTGAGGGTCACCGTGCTGCCCTGGGCAACTCGGGCCCCGTCGCCGGGGTCGGTGCTGACGATCAGCCCGGCCGGGATCTCGGTGCTGTATTCGGTGCCCTGCTCGGCGACGAGGCCGAGCCCTTCGAGTGTCGCCGTAGCCTCCTCCGGGCTCACCGAAACCAGGGAAGGAACCTGGACCTCCGAACCTGGACCGGCACCGAAGTACCAGCCGACACCGCCGGCCAGGGCGGCCAGGAACACGATCAGGGCGAACAACCAGTAACCCCGGCGGCGGCGCTTCGTGGCACTGCCCGCGAGCTGGGCGGTGTTGTCGGGTTCGTCGTCGTCTGCTGGCGTGACTGCGGCGGCGGGCGCGACAGCCAGAGGGCTGCGGCCGAGGATTTGGGTTTCGGCGTCGGCCGATGCGGCCGCGATGCCCCGGGGGAGCACCATGGTGGCCTGCATGGCTGTGTCGCCTTGGGGCCTCACGAGTTTTTCCACGTCGAGAAGCTGGTCGAGCATCACTCTGGCATCACGGGGACGCTCTTCGGGGTCGCGTGCCGTCGCCCAGAGCACGAGTTCGTCGAGCTCGGTGGGAGTGCCGGGCGCGACCAGGCTGGGCATCGGCACGGTGTCGTTGGCGTGCTGGTACGCCACCTGCATGGGAGCCTCACCGACATACGGCTGCTCGCCCGTGAGCATCTCGTAGGTCATGATGCCCAGGGCGTAGATGTCGCTGCGGGCGTCGGCGATGCCGCGGGTGACGAGTTCGGGGGAGAGGTAGGCCACGGTGCCGAGCAGGGCCTGACCGGTGGCGGTGTTGTTGTTCACGGCGCGGGCGAGGCCGAAGTCACCGATCTTGATGCGACCGTCGTCAGCGAGCAACACGTTCTCAGGCTTGACGTCCCTGTGCACGATGCCGGCCTTGTGTGCGGCTGCGAGACCCGAGAGCACCGCCTCGAGGATGTCCATGGTCTGCTCGGGCGTGAGCTTGCCGTAGTCCTTGAGCAGGTCACGCAGCGTGATGCCGGGCAGGTGCTCCATCACCAGGTAGGCGATGTCGGCATCCTGGCCCTGGTCGAACACGTTCACCACGTTGGGGTGGGCGAGTCGGGCCGCGGAGCGGGCCTCCTGGATGAAGCGACTGCGGAACGCATTGTCGTCGGCCAGGTGGCCGTGCATGATCTTGATGGCCACCCGGCGCTCGAGGCGCAGGTCGGTGGCGAGGTACACGGTGGCCATACCGCCGCGGGCGATCCGGGAGCGCACCTGATAGCGGCCGTCGATGAGACGGCCGATCATGGGGTCTGTGGGGCTTTCGGTCACCCGATGAGTCTACGGAAAAGTCGGGCGTTCCTCTGGACGGCCCGCAGCGCGGCGTGACACGATTCGGTCACTGATCCTTCGGATCGCCGGTTTCAGCCGAGGTCGGCAAGCCACCTGCGGGCGGATGCTTCCCAGTTGGCGTAGAGGTCGGGGTGTCCGGACAGCTGAACGGCCTGTGCCGCCTGGGTGACCGTCATGGCCTCCCAGCCCGGGATGTCCAGGAGCCCACGGGTGATGCCGGGGTTCGGGTTCACCGATCCGCCGAAGAAGGCCCGGGTGGCCCGCTCCGCGTCCATGACCTGCTCCTCGGTGCCCCAACCGGAACTGGGGCGCTGCTGGAAGAGGCCGAGCGAATCGCGGTCGCCGTAGTCGATGTTGCGCATGCCGGATTCCTGCGCGGCGGCGGCCAGAGCCACGACGAGGGCGGCATCGCTCGCGCCGGCGTCCCGTCCGACGGAGATGATCAGGCGGGCGTTCGCGGCCATGTCCGCTGTGAGGGGCGTCACGGTACCGCGGGCCGGAGCGGGTGTGATGACCACGGCGGGGACAGCGTTGAGGACCGGTGCGGTGCTTGTGGGTGCTGGGCTCGCGGATGCGGCGCCGGGGAGGGTCAGCACCTGGCCGGGGTAGATGATGCTCGAGTAGCCCAGGCCGTTGGCTTCGAGGATCGCCTGCACCGAAACGCCGGCGCCGGTGGCGACCTTGTCCACGGTGTCGCCGGCCACCACAGTGTGGCTGCCGGGCGTCGAGGCCCTGACAGTTGTCGAGGCGACCGTCGTGACGGGGGCAGCGGCCGAACCGGAGGCGGGCAGCACGATGACCTGGCCGGGGAAGATGATGCTGTTGCGGCCGAGACCGTTCACGCTGAACAGGGCGTCGGTGGGCACCCCGTGGGCGGCCGCGACGCCGCTGAGCGTGTCGCCGGACTTGATGGTGTACCTGGTGAGTTCGGTCGCGACAGGGGCAGGGGTGGCGGCGACGGCGATCGGCGCCGTGGACAGGGTGAGAACCTGGCCGGGGAAGATCACGGCGGACCAGCCCAGCCCGTTCAGGGCCAGGACCGAGGCCGTCGACAGGCCGAACTTGCCGGCGATGGCGCTGATGGTGTCCCCGTCGACGACGGTGTACTGGCTGGGTGCGGGCGTCGCCGTGGCCGGCTGAACGGCCTGCGCCGGCTTCACGGCGACCTGCGGCACCGTGGTGCGGCTCTTCAACGGCTTCTTGAGGGCGGTGGCGGCCTGGGCCGGTGATGCCAGGTTGAGCACGATCGCGAGGGTGCTCACCACAACAAGGGGAATGCTGGCGAAGGCGCCGATGGACCGCCGCATTCCGGTCGGAGCCGGACGGTGCCGTGCTGAGCTGGTCTCGACGGGGGAGTCCGGTCGGACCGTCCCCGTTTCGATCTTGCTGGCTCTAACCGACATGACGCTCCGCTCGTTGACTACTCGTCGACAGCTGTCTCCGTGAGAGCTGACGTGTCCTCAACGCTGACACAGATGGAATGCCGAGTCAATTAACCACGCGGGTACGCCGCAGGAAGTGTCAGGAATTGGCGACGAAGCAGGGGTTTGTCGGCGATGACGAATCATGGGAAGCTTGAGGAGTGACCGAATCGTCTTCTGTTCAAACATCCGCCTCCGGCCCAGACTGGCTCGACATTCCCGACCTCGTAGAGGTCCTCGGTATCAGCCACAGCCGGGTTCGGCAGCTCATCGAGGACAAGCACCTGCTGGCCGTCCGCCGCGACGGCAAGGTCAGCGTGCCCGCCTCCTTCATCCGTGACGGCGCGCCGGTCGGTGAGCTTCGCGGCACCCTGATCGTGCTCGCCGACGACGGTTTCACCGACGACCAGGCCATGGAGTGGCTGCTCGAGGTGGACGACAGCCTCGGAGTTCCCCCGATCGACGCACTTCTGGCCGGCCGCAAGGCCGAGGTCCGTCGCGTCGCTCAAGCCCTGGCCTGATCGCACTTTCGATCCACGCCCCCGCGCCCCCGTCGTTAGACGAGGTGGCGGGGTGCTGAGACACGCGCCGCGCTACTAGAAGACGCGCCGCGTCACCGTCCCGGCAAAGTCGGTCAGCTCTGCCGCGACCCCGGCCGCCACGTCCGAACCGGTCAACGCCTCCAGCGCCTGGCCGACGTTCTGCTGGATGAGGGTCTCCACCCTGTCGACGGCTCCGCTGTCCACGATGATCTGTTGCAACGACAAGATCTGATCCGGCGTCAGGTCGGGCCGGCCGAGCAGCCGGTCGACGGTGTGCAGCGAGGACGTGTCCAGGCGCTCCCTCGCCAGAGCGATCAGGACTGTGCGCTTGCCCTCGCGCAGGTCGTCCCCGCTGGGCTTGCCGGTCACTGCTGCGTCCCCGAAGACTCCGAGCAGGTCGTCCCTCAGCTGATAGGCGATGCCGAGCGGCAGGCCGAAAGCACGCAGGGTGTCCAGCTGGTCGTCGGTGGCTCCAGCGAGAGCGGCGCCGATCACGAGGGGAGCCTGAACGCTGTACTTGGCCGATTTGAAGATGATCACCCGCACGGCGCGGTCGAGGAGCTCCGCCTCCGGCTGGGTGAGCCAGGCGCGTTCCTCGAGGATGTCCAGATACTGGCCGGCCGTGACCTCGGTGCGCATCAGGTTGAACTCCCGCCGCGCGCGACGGGCGCTGACCCGGTCGGGGGCGTCGTCGAGGCCCTCGTCGAGTAGCTCGTCGCTCCAGCCCAGCAGGAGGTCGCCGAGCAGGATCGCCGAGGCCCGGCCGAAGTCACCGGGGCTGCCCGCCCATCCTTCGGCGCCGTGCAGGCTCTCGAAGCGGCGGTGAGCGGATGGCGCACCGCGGCGGGTGTCGGAATTGTCGATGATGTCATCGTGCACGAGCGCCGCGGCGTGGAAAACCTCCAACGCCGAGGCGACCGACACGATGCCTGCGGTCCCGCCCTGCACGCCGGCGGGAGCGCCCGCCGCGGGGTGCCCGGGGGAGGCCGTAACGCTCTGCCAACCGAGGTGGGCGAACTGGGCCCGGAAGCGCTTTCCGCCGCTGAGAAACTGCCGTGAGAAGTCGACCAGCACAGCCAGGTCGCCGCTGATGGTCGTCACAATTGACTCACGCGTATTGATGAATTCGTCGATACGAGAATGAACCAGATCGACCAGTCGAGTGCTTTCGGTCACCTGCCTAGCCTAGCCATCTCGGCGGGACTAGAATTAGGGTCTAATCCGCTCGATCCCCAATTGGAGGAATGAGATGCCGCTTTCAGAACAAGAGCAGCGACTCCTCGAAGAGATGGAGCGCAGTCTCTATCACAACGATGCCGAATTCGTGGCGAGCGTTGGAGGCACCCGCCTCCGCCCCAACTACCGTTCTATTGTGCTCGGAGTACTCGCCGGCGTCGTCGGGATAGCGACTCTTGTCGCCGGTGTCGCGGTGCAACAGCTGTGGCTGGGTATCGTCGGATTCATCATCATGTTCGGAGGTGTGCTCCTGGCCATCACGCCTGGCCGCACAGCTCGGGCGACGAGGCCGTCGTCCAGCCAGCCCCGCCGTCCGGCTCAAGCTCGCAGCCAGCAGGGCTTCATGGACAAGCTCAATGACCGCTGGGACCGTCGACAGGACGGCCAGCAGTAATCACTCAGCAGTAACCACTCAGCAGTAACCACTCAGCGATAACCAGCAACGCCCGCCCTCACCCAGACGGCGGGCGTTCTGCATTCCCCGGCTCCCGGCTCCCGTCGCCCGCCACCCCGAACCCTCCCTTTTCACCCACTTCGTCTCACCAAACAGGACCGGCCACCAGGTCGGTCCTTTTTTGCGCCCAAAATGTCCCCAAACGGCCCCAAAGCGTGGGATTTTCCTCCACCCGATCATTCCCAATGTTTTCAGGGAATAATCAAGCAAGTTCGCAACAATATCGCGCATTTTCCAGACGCGGTGGTTGATAGTGGAGTAAAGTGGAGCAACACCTGACCTTGGCCGGAAGAGAGGGGTGATGAATGTTCCTCGGGACCTATGCCCCCAAGCTCGACGAAAAAGGACGCGTCATCCTGCCGGCCAAGTTCCGCGAGGAACTCTCGACCGGCATCGTCATGACGCGCGGCCAGGAACGGTGCCTGTACGTCTTCACCTCGCGTGATTTTGATGAGGTGCACGAAAAGATCCGCCAGGCGCCCATCACGAGCAAAGAAGGGCGCGACTTCTTTCGTGTCTTCCTGTCCGGAGCCAGCGCCGAAACACCCGACAAGCAGAACCGGGTGACCATCCCCGCCAACCTCAGGGCCTACGCGGGCCTGGGCCGCGACCTCACGGTGATCGGCGTGGGCAACCGCGTGGAGATCTGGGACACCGAGGTCTGGGACCTCTACCTCATCGAGCAGGAAGCCTCGTTCGCCAACATCACGGAGGAGGTGATTCCGGGACTCTT
Source organism: Cryobacterium sp. TMB1-7 (assembly GCF_004402435.1). Taxonomy (NCBI): domain Bacteria; kingdom Bacillati; phylum Actinomycetota; class Actinomycetes; order Micrococcales; family Microbacteriaceae; genus Cryobacterium; species Cryobacterium sp. TMB1-7. The sequence continues at coordinate 24,821 of NZ_SOFZ01000022.1, read as the reverse complement.
CTAGCTCCTGGTTCCTGACTCCCAGCCGTTGCCCTCCTGACACACTTCCCCGGTGCCAGGCGGAACGGATGGGGATCAGGCTCCAGGATCCGGCCCCGGTAGCCATGAACAACAACAACAACGACACGAACAACGAGATGAACAGCGACAAGACCCCCGATGCCTCGGCCGAACGGCCGCAGCTCAACGAGATCCACACCCCGGTGCTGCTCGAGCGCAGCATCGAGTTGCTCGGCCCGGTCCTGGCCGCGCCCGGCGCGATCCTCGTCGACGCCACCCTCGGCATGGGCGGTCACGCCGAGGCCATGCTGACCCGGTTCCCCGGTCTCACCCTGGTGGGCCTGGACCGCGACCTCGACGCCCTGGCCATCGCCGAGGAACGCCTCAAGCCGTTCCGAGACCGCATCCACCTCGTGCACACCGTCTACGACGGAATCCTCGACGCGCTGGCCGGCCTCGGTATCAGCGAGGTGCAGGGCATCCTCTTCGACCTCGGCGTCTCCAGCATGCAGCTCGACCAGGTCGAACGCGGCTTCTCGTACTCCAAGGATGCTCCGCTGGACATGCGCATGGACAGCACGTCGCCGCTCACCGCCGAGCGGATCCTCGCCGACTACAGCGAGGGCGACCTCCGCCGCATCTTCCAGGAGTACGGCGAAGAGAAACTTGCCGGCCGATACGCCAAAGCGATCGTGGAGGCCAGGGCGACGACCCCGTTCGTGCGCTCCGCCCAGCTTGTCGAGGTGATCACCAAGGTCACTCCGGTTGCCGTGCAGCGCATGGGGCACCCCGCCAAGCGGGTCTTCCAGGCGCTCCGCATCGAGGTCAACCAGGAACTGGCCGTCCTCGAACGCGCCATCCCCGCCGCGATGGAGGCGGTGGCCGTCGGCGGCCGCATCGTCTCGATGGCCTACCAGTCGCTCGAAGACCGCATCGTCAAGCGGATGTTCGCTGCCGCATCGCAGTCGAGCGCCCCTGCCGGCCTCCCCGTGGAACTCCCGGAGCACAAACCGCTGTTCACCCTGCTGATCCGGGGCGCCGAACTGGCCTCCGAAGAAGAAAAAGCCATCAACCCCCGTGCAACATCGGTTCGCCTGCGTGCCGCCGAACGACTGAGGAGAGCCGAATGAGCGACAACCTGGCCCGGGTGCTGACAACAGAACCGCTGCGCCCCGACTTCACCGAACGCAGCGGCGCCGACGAACGCCGCCACATCGAGGTCGTGAGCCCCAGCACTCACACGCGTCCCCGCGTCGTCTACGCGCTGTCGGCGGTGGCCTGTGTCGGTGCCGTCATCGTGGCTCAGCTGTTGCTGAGCGTGGGGATCTCTCAGGGTGCCTATGAGATCTCGGCCCTGCGAGCCAGCCAGGTCGAACTCGGCCGCACCGCCGACAGCGTGAGTGAAGACCTCATCCGCGTGTCCTCGCCGCAGAGCCTCGCCGCCAACGCCGAAGCACTCGGCATGGTCAGCAACTCCACCCCGGCCTACCTGCGGCTGTCCGACGGCGCCGTTCTCGGGGCGCCGACCTCCGCCAGCGGCGGAGCGGCCGGCGCCGCCAGCCTCGTTCCCAACTCCCTGCTCACCGGGGTTCCCCTCGTCACCCAGCTGCCCGCCGGCGGCCAGGGAACCAGCGTCGCCTCCGGCGCGCCTGCCGCCGGAACCGCCCCTGCGGCGGTTACGGTAGCCGACGGCCTGCCGTCGCCGACCACTCGATAGACACGGCAGTCCGATACGGGAGGACCACCACGTGGCGAGAACACACATGTCCAGCAAGCGCAGGATCGCGGCGACCATCGTTGTACTCGTCGCCATCATCGGCGTGTTCGTCGTTCGCCTCGTCGATATCCAGGTGGTGCGCGCTGACACCCTCAGCGCCGACTCCCTCGGCAACCGGTCGGTCGAGAGAACCGTCTACGGCTCGCGCGGTGAGATCCTCGACGCCAACGGCGTGGTGCTGGCCGGGACCGTGATGCGGTACGACGTGGCACTGTCGCCCAAGAACGCCTCGCCGTTCACCCGCACCGTCGACGGGGTCGAAACCACGGTGCCACTGGCACAGTCCGTGGCGGACATCGGCGCCATCGTGGGTATGCCCACCGAGAAGGTCCAGGCCCTCATCACCGAGGCCCTCGCCGACAACCCTAAATCGGACTACGCGCTCGTCGCCAGGCAGGTCGGCGTCGATGCGTTCCGGGCTCTGTCCGCCCTCGATATCCCGTGGCTCACCTTCCAGCAGAACCCGGGCCGGGTCTACCCCAACGGCGCCGTCGCCGGCAACCTCGTCGGCTTCGTCTCGTCGGCGGGCGAGGCTCAGGCAGGCCTGGAAGTGGGCCAGGATTCCTGCCTCGCCAGCAACAACGGCTCGGAGACCTACGAGCGCGGCGCCGACGGCGTGCGGCTGCCGGAAAGCACCGTGACCACCGAGCCCGCCTCCGACGGCAGCGACGTCATCACCACCATCGACTCCGACCTGCAATTTTTTGTGCAGAAGGTGCTCGCCGAGCAGGCCCAGAAGACCGGAGCAGCGTGGGGCAACGTCATCGTGCAGGAGGTCAAGACCGGCAAGCTCGTCGCCGTGGCCGACTACCCGAGTGTCGACCCCAACGATGTCAGCGCCACGACCAACCCAGAGGATCGCGGCTCCCGCGCCTTCACGGCCTCTTACGAGCCCGGCTCCACCTTCAAAGCCCTCACCGCGGCATCCGTGATCGACGCCGGCGTGGCGACGCCCGAATCCCAGGTCGTCGCCCCCTACCGTTACCTGCCGGAAAACGGCGCCAACATCAATGACAGCTCATCACACCCCGACCTCAACCTCACCCTCACCGGGGTACTGATCGAGTCGTCCAACACCGGCACATCGCAGTTCGGCGAGCGTCTGACCAATCAGCAGCGCTACGACTACATGACCAAGTTCGGGGTCGGCACCGAAACCGAGACCGGCTTCCCCGGCGAAGACCCCGGCATTCTGCACCCGGCCGACGAGTGGGACAACCAGACCCAATACGCCACAATGTTCGGCCAGGGCCTGACCACGACGGCCCTGCAGGTGTCGAGCATCTACCAGACCATCGCCAACGGCGGCGTCCGGATGCCCGTGCAGCTGGTCTCCGGCTGCCGCGCCGCAGACGGCACCCTCACCGACGTTCCCGCGGCGGAGGGCACCCAGGTCGTGTCAGCCGAGGCGGCCCGCGACACTGCGGACATCCTCGAAATGGTGTACCAGAAGGCCTGGCTGGCCGACACCTGGGAAATCCCGGGCTACCGGGCCGCCGCCAAGACCGGTACCGCACAGATGCCAGACGGCAACGGCGGGTACTCCAAGGGCTACCTGGTATCGGTCTCAGGCTTCGCTCCGGCCGACGATCCGCAGTACGTCGTTTCGGTGAGTCTGGCCGACCCTGTTAACATGAATTCGTCAGCAGCCCCCGCTCCGGTCTTTCAAGAGGTCATGAGTCAGGTGCTGAAAAAGTACCGGGCAGTTCCCTCGGGCGCCGCCGCGCCTGATCTCCCCGGTACCTGGTAAGAAAGTGAGCCTCGTGACCGATTTGGCACCCTCGGCTCTCCGTCCTCAGCATCCGGTCCCGCGATCGTTGTCCGGACTGGTCGATGAATTTGAGCTTGACGTCCGCGGCGACACCGCGGGCGTAGAACTGACCGGCGTGAGCCTCAGCTCGCGCACGGTGCAGCCCGGCGACCTGTTCGTCGGCGTGCCCGGACGGATGATCCACGGGGCATCCCACATAGGGGCGGCCCGCGAAGCCGGGGCCGTTGCCGTACTGACCGACGAGGCCGGTGCACTGCTGGCCGCCGATTGCGGCCTCCCGATCCTCGTGACGGCGGATGTCCGCGCCGCGCTGGGCACCGTGGCGGCCTGGATCCACCGCACAGTCGATAACCCTGCGGACCTGTTCGCCGTCACCGGCACCAACGGCAAGACCAGCGTCGTCTATCTGCTGTTCGCCATCCTCAGTCAGCTCGGTGTCGTCGCCGGGCTCACCTCCACAGCGGAACGCCGGATCGGCGACATCGCCGTGACCAGCTCCCTGACCACTCCGGAGGCCAGCGAACTGCACGCACTGCTGGCCCGGATGCGCGAAGCCGAGGTCCGGGCCGTCGGCATCGAGGTCTCCGCCCAGGCGATCAGCCGCCACCGGGTCGACGGCCTGGTCTTCGATGTCGCCGGGTTCACAAACCTCTCCCACGATCACCTCGACGACTACGCGTCCATGGAGGAATACTTCGAGTCGAAGTTGGAGCTCTTCCAGCCCGACCGCTCCCGCCGCGGAGTGGTCACGGTGGACTCCGAGTGGGGCCGCCGCATCGCGTCGGAGAGCCGGATCCCGGTCACTACCCTCGGCAACAACCCCGTGGTCGGGTCGGCCGACGCCGACCGCAGCCCGGCCGATGCTGACTGGCGCATGAACGTCGTGCGGACCGGTGCCCGCTTCACCGAATTCACCCTCGACGGCCCCGATGGCCGTCGGCTGCAGACCCGAGTGCCGCTGCTCGGCTGGTACATGGCCGCCAACGCGGCCCTGGCCATCGTGATGCTGGTGGAGAGCGGCTTCGACCTTGCCGCCATCGAGCATGCCCTCACCCGCGACGGCGGCATCAACGCCTACATCCCTGGGCGTGCCGAACTGATCTCCGGCGACCGGGGCCCGCTGGTCTACATCGACTACGGCCACAGCCCGGATGCCTTCCTCAACACCCTCGGGGCGATCCGCGACTCCACCGCCGGGCGCATCATCATGGTCTTCGGCGCCGACGGCGACCGGGACAAGACCAAGCGCGCCGCTATGGGCGCGATTGCCGCCCGCGGTGCGGATGCCGTCGTCATCACCGACTTCCATCCGCGATTCGAAGACCCGGCCACCATCAGGGCGACCCTGCTCGCCGCGGCACGGGAAGCCGTGCCAGAGGGGGAACTCTACGAGGTCCCCGACCCCGCCACAGCCTTCCGCCGCGCGCTATCGTTGGCCGCGGAGGGCGATGTCGTGCTCTACGCAGGGCCCGGCCACGAGAACTACCAGGAGGTAGCCGGAGTGAAGCTCCCGTATTCAGCCAGGGATGACGCCCGACTCGCACTGCAGGAAGCCGGGTGGCTGTAATGATCGCCCTGACCCTGGCGGAAATTGCCGCAGCCATGAACGGCACTCTGCACCTTTACGCCGGGCACCTCGTCGACCCGTCTGCCGCTGACGCCCTGACCAGCGAATCAGTCGTCAGCGGGGCCGTGCACACCGACTCCCGCGAGGTCTCCGCCGGCGACATCTTCGTCGCCAAGCCGGGGGAGGAGACCGACGGCCATCTCTTCGCGCCGGCCGCCGTCGCAAGCGGCGCCGCCGTGATCATCGTCGAGCGGGTGCTCGACCTGCCCGTCGCCCAGGTGCTGGTTCCCGACGCGGTCGTCGCCCTGGGTGACCTTGCCACCACGGTGATCGCCAGAGTCCGCGCCGCCGGCCGACTGAAGATCATCGGCATCACCGGATCCAACGGCAAGACCACCACCAAGAACCTCCTGCGCGCCATCCTGGAAAGCGTCGGCCCCACCGTCGCCGCGCGCGCCTCCTTCAACAACGAGGTCGGCGCCCCGCTGACCATGCTCGAAGTCACCGGCGACACCCAGTTCCTCGTCGCAGAGATGGGAGCCAGTGCCGAGGGTGAAATCCGGCGCCTGGTCCGGATGGCCCGGCCGGACATCGGCATCGTGCTCAAGGTCGGCCTGGCCCACGCCGGCGGTTTCGGCGGCATCGAAGCCACGGTGCGCACCAAATCCGAGATGGTCACCGACCTCGGCGCCGACGACATCGCAATCCTGAACAGGGACGACGACAGGGTGGCCGGCATGGCCGCCGTCACCGCCGCCCGCGTGGTGTGGTTCGGTGAGAGCGACGGCGCCACCGTACGTGCCTCCGCCGTCCACGGCAGCCGAACCGGAACGAGCTTCACCCTGCACCTGCCCGGCGGCGAGAGCCGACCGGTGTCCTTCAGGGTCCTCGGCGAACACCACGTGATGAACGCCCTGGCCGCCGCCGCGGCCGCCGACGCCCTCGGGGTTCCCATCGACGACATCGTGACCGCGCTCGAATCCGTCACCGTCGCCGAACGCTGGCGCATGGAGGTCATGGGTGGACAGGACGACATCACCGTCATCAACGACGCCTACAACGCCAGCCCCGACTCGATGACCGCGGCCCTCAAGACCCTCGCCCAGATCCGGAAATCCGACGGCCGCAGCATCGCGGTGCTCGGCGAGATGAGCGAGCTGGGGGAGCTCTCCGGCGAGGAACACGACAGGATCGGACTCCTGGCGGTACGCCTCAACATCTCCCAACTGATCGTGGTCGGCCGTGCCGCCCGCCGCATGCACATCAGCACCATCAACGAGGGTTCCTGGGACGGGGAATCGGCCTACGTCGAGACCGCCGACGAGGCCTTCGACCTGCTGCGCGACACCGTGAAACCCGGCGACACCGTGCTCGTCAAATCATCAAATTCAGCCGGACTCCGCTTCCTCGGAGACCGACTGGGAAAGTTGTACTCGTGATAGCCCTTCTCCTGGCCGGAGCGATGTCCCTCGTCTTCACCCTGCTGCTCACCCCGCTGTTCATCAGGCTGTTCCACAAACTCGGCTGGGGCCAGTTCATCCGCGATGACGGACCCAAGAGCCACCACGCCAAGCGCGGCACGGCCACCATGGGCGGCATCATCATCATCGTCGGCGTCCTGGTCAGCTACTTCCTCGCGATGTGGTTGCAACAACGGCCGCTGACGGCGTCACCCCTCCTCGTGCTGTTCATGATGGTGGGCCTGGGCCTGGTCGGTTTCCTCGACGACTACCTCAAAACCCGCAACCAACGCAGCCTGGGCCTGGGCGGCTGGCAGAAGATCGCCGGCCAGGTCGTGGTCGCCGGCGCATTCGGCTGGATGGCGTTGCAGTTCCCCGACAAATACGGTCAGACCCCGGCCTCCACGCACATCTCGTTCATCCGGGACCTGCCGCTGGACTTCATGAAGCTGGGCACCTTCATCGGCATCGCCGCGTTCATCATCTGGATCTGCCTGATCGTCGCCGCCACCTCCAACGGCGTCAACGTCACGGACGGTCTCGACGGCCTCGCCACCGGCTCCCTGGTCTTCGCGATCGGTTCGTACATCATCATCGGCTTCTGGCAGTCCAACCAGTCCTGCAACACCGGCGGATCCGACATCGCCGACATGTACAAGTGTTACGCCGGCCCGGACTCCTTCGACCTGGCCATCGTGGCCGCCGCCATCGTCGGAGGGCTCATCGGCTTCCTCTGGTGGAACACCTCGCCGGCGAAGATCTTCCTCGGTGACACCGGTTCGCTCGGCCTGGGCGGTGCGCTGGCCGCGCTGGCGATCCTCAGCCGCACCGAACTGCTGCTGGTGCTCATCGGCGGTCTCTTCGTGATCGAGGCCGGCTCGGTCATCGTGCAGCGCGCGTACTTCAAGGTCACCCGCGGCAAACGGATCTTCCTGATGAGCCCGATCCATCACCACTTCGAACTCAAGGGCTGGGCAGAGGTCACCGTCGTGGTGCGTTTCTGGATCATCGGCGGGCTGCTCGTGGCCGCCGGCGTCGGAACGTTCTACCTCGAGTGGCTGGCCCGCGTATGAGTGCCCACTCCTTCGACGACCCGGCCACCGAACCCGATCGCCTCAACGCCCTGACCAGCTGGCACTCCGACTGGTCCGGCCTGCGGGTAGCCGTCCTCGGCCTCGGGATGACCGGATTCGCCGCGGCGGACACCCTGGCCGAACTCGGCGCGCAGGTTCTCGTCGTCGCCGGCCGCGCCCCCGACGAGCGTGCGCGCCTGCTCGAGGTCCTCGGCGTCCCCCTGGTCACCGCCGACCTTGACGCCGCGCCCCCGGCCCTGGTTCAGCACAATCCCGAGCTGGTCATCGTGTCGCCGGGATTCCACCCTGACCACCCGCTGCTTCTGTGGGCCGCCGAACAGGGCATCCCGGTCTGGGGCGACATCGAACTGGCCTGGCGGCTGCGCGACAAGGTCGGTCCCGCCGCGCCCTGGATCCTCGTCACCGGTACCAACGGCAAAACCACGACAGTGCAGATGACCGCGACGATGCTCGCTGCCGGCGGCCACAGGGTCGCCCCCTGCGGCAACATCGGCGTGCCCGTGCTCGACGCCATCCGCGACCCCCAGGGCTGGGACGTGCTCGTCGTCGAGCTGTCCAGCTACCAGCTGCACCACCTGCCGTTGACCGGCCCCGGCGCCCTGGTCCCGGTCTCCAGCGTCTGCCTCAACATCGCCGACGACCACATCGATTGGCACGGCTCCGCGAGCGCGTACCGCGATGCGAAGGCCAAGGTCTACTCGAACACCACCGTCGCCTGCGTGTACAACAAGGCCGACCTCGCCACGATGCGGATGGTCGAAGACGCCGACGTCAGCGACGGCGCCAGGGCCATCGGCTTCGGCCTGGGCGTGCCGGGACCCAGCGACCTGGGAATCGTCGACGGGATCCTCTGCGACCGGGCGTTCCTCGAGGACCGCTTCGACAGCGCCATCGAGCTCACCACCATCACCGACCTCGCCGCCGCCGGGCTGGCCGCGCCGCACGTGGTGGCCAACATCCTGGCCGCCGCCGCCCTCGCCAGGTCCTTCGACGTGTCGCCGGAGGCCATCCGGGCGGCCCTGGCCACCTTCAGTCTCGACGCGCACCGCATCGAGGTCGTGGCGATTCGCGACGGCATCAGCTGGGTCGACGACTCCAAGGCGACCAATCCCCACGCGGCGGATGCCTCGCTGGCGGCGTTCGACTCCGTCGTCTGGCTGGTCGGCGGCCTGCTGAAGGGCGTCGACATCGGTGACCTGGTGGCCAAGCACGCCGGCCGGCTGCGCGGCGCCGTCGTGATCGGCGTCGAGCGCGAGGAAGTGCTGGCGGCATTTAGACGACACGCCCCCGCCCTGCGCGTCTTCGAGATCGACTCGGATGACACTGGGGAGGTCATGCCGTCCGCGGTCGTTCTGGCCGCATCCCTCGCCACGGCCGGGGACGTGGTCCTGCTGGCCCCGGCGGCCGCATCCATGGACCAATTCGCCAGCTACGCGGAACGCGGGTCGAAGTTCGCCCAGGCCGTACACGATTATTTGGGAGGTGGGTCGCATGAAGACTCGTCCTCGTACCCGGGTGCCTGAGGCCGCCGAGAACCACAGTTCCCAGGACCGCGGCAGTAGCCTGACGCGGATCAACCTCGGCCGGGTGTTCCGGGCCGAATCCACCAACTACCTGCTCCTGCTGGGCACCACGCTCTTCCTGGTCGTCTTCGGCCTGGTCATGGTGCTGTCCTCCTCGTCGGTGGACTCCTACCTGGAAGACGCCGGATTCTTCGGTGGGCTGTTTCGGCAGGGAATCTTCGCGGTGCTCGGAATCCCGCTGATGCTCGTGATCAGCCGGCTACCCGTGACGTTCTGGAAACGTGTCGCCTGGCCGGCCCTCGGTATCTCCTGTTTCTTCCAGTGCCTGGTGATCTTCACCCCGCTCGGCGTCACCGTGGCGGGAAACACCAACTGGCTCTCCATCGCGGGTGTGCAGTTCCAGCCCTCCGAAGCCATCAAGGTGGCCCTGGTGATCTGGCTCGGCGTGATCCTCGCGCAGAAGAAAGACAAGCTCGACGACTGGCGACACGTGTACATCCCCGTGTTCGGCGTCGGCGGCGGCGCGGTCATGCTCGTGATGATCGGTGGTGACCTCGGTACCGTGATCATCATGGCCGGCATCCTGTTCGGCGCGCTGTTCTTCGCCGGGCTGCGACTGCGGATGCTCGCCCTGCCCCTGATCGTCGGTGCTGTCGCCGGCATCCTGCTCGCCATCAGCAGCGAGAACCGGATGACCCGCATCCTCAGCTTCGCCGCGGAGGGCTGCGACGAGCTGAAGGGCACCATCTCCGCCGCGTGCTGGCAGCCCCTGCACGGCACCTGGGCCCTGGCCAACGGGGGAGTGTTCGGCGTGGGGTTGGGCAACTCCAAGGCCAAGTGGTCTTGGCTGCCCGCCGCCGACAACGACTACATCTTCGCCATCATCGGCGAAGAACTCGGCTTGATCGGTTGCATCGTCGTCCTGCTGATGTTCGTCCTGCTGGCGTTCGCATTCATCCGCATCATGCGTGGTACGGCCAACATGCAGATCAAGGTCACCACCGCGGCCGTCATGGTCTGGATCATCGGCCAGGCCCTCGTGAACATCGGTGTCGTGCTGGGAGTCCTCCCGGTCCTCGGTGTGCCCCTGCCGCTGATCTCCGCCGGTGGCACGGCGCTGCTGACCACCCTCGCGGCGATCGGGGTGGTGCTGTCCTTCGCCAGAAGCGACCACAACCTGAGCGAGGACGCCAAGACCCGCGACCCTGCGGCCGCGCCCGCACGCCCGGCGCCCGTCGGTGCCGCACCGAAACGAGGAACCACCCGATGACCACATATCTGCTGGCCGGGGGCGGTACCGCCGGCCACGTCAACCCGCTGCTCGCGGTCGCCGACGCGCTCCGCCTGCGCGAGCCCGACGCGACGGTCCTCGTCCTCGGCACGGCCGAGGGCCTCGAGGCCCGGTTGGTACCCGAACGCGGCTACGAACTGCTGATAGTCCCGCGGCTGCCCTTCCCCCGGCGGCCCAACCGCGCGGCGCTCGGCTTCCCGCCGAGATTCAATCGCGCCATCAACGACGTGATCACCATCCTGCGCGACCGCCGCGTCGATGTCGTCGTCGGCTTCGGCGGTTATGTCGCCACGCCGGCCTACCTGGCCGCGCGCCGGGCCGGCGTACCGATCGCCATCCACGAAGCCAACGCCAAGCCCGGGCTGGCCAACCGGGTCGGCGCCCTACTGACCCGTTCGGTCGGGGTCGCCTTCGCCGGTACCCGGCTGCGCCACGCCAGGGTCGTCGGCATGCCGCTGCGCCGGGAAATCGAGACTCTCGATCGGGCCGGCTCCCGCGCGGCCGGGTTGGCCTTCTTCGGCCTCGACGCCGACCGGCCGATCCTGCTGGTCACCGGCGGCTCGCTCGGCGCCCGCCGCATCAACCGCACCGTCGTGGATTCCGCGGCTGTCCTCACCGACGCCGGCTGGCAGGTACTCCACATCACCGGTAACTCCGCCGAGGTCGACGATCCGAACCTGCCGGGTTACCGGATGATCGCGTACTGCGACCGGATGGATCTGGCGCTCTCCGTCGCCGACTTCGCCGTCTCCCGCGCCGGAGCTGCCACGGTCTGCGAATTGAGCGCCCTCGGGATCCCCGCCGTGTTCGTGCCGTACCCGGTCGGCAACGGCGAACAGCGGTTCAACGCCGCCGACGTCGTGGCCGCCGGCGGCGGAATCCTCGTCGATGACGCCGCCTTCCTGCCGGGCTGGGTCCGGTCTGAATTGCTGCCGGTCCTCGCCGAGCCCGAGCGCATCCACGGCATGAGCGTCGCCGCCCACTCCGCGGGCGTGCTCGACGGCACCGCGCGCACGATCGACCTCATCGACGAGGCGGCGGGTGCGACCGCACCGCACTCCGCGTAACGTTGAACCCGCAGAACCTGCACCACCCCGCGCACCGCCAGCCAGAAAGACCTTCACGTGATCAAGCCTGACCTGACCCTGATAGTTCCCGAAGACCTCGGCATTGTGCACTTCGTGGGCATCGGCGGCTCGGGAATGAGCGGCATCGCCCGACTGTTCCTGGCCGCGGGCCACACCGTGACCGGCTCAGACTCACGCGACTCCGATAATGTGCACGCGCTCCGCGAGCTGGGCGCAACCATCACCATCGGTCACGACGCCGCCAACGTCGGCGACGCGGACAGCCTCGTCGTCACCGGCGCACTCTGGCAGGACAACCCCGAGTACGTCCTCGCCACCGAACGCGGTCTCCCGGTGCTGCACAGGTCCCAGGCGCTGGCCTGGCTGATCCGCTCGCACCGGCTTGTCTCGGTCGCCGGCGCGCACGGCAAGACCACCTCGACGGGCATGATCGTCACCGGCCTGCTCGGCATCGGCCAGGACCCCAGTTTCGTCAACGGCGGGGTGATCGAATCCCTCGGCGTCAGCGCCGGCAGCGGCGCCGACGACCTCTTTGTCGTGGAGGCCGACGAGTCCGACGGCTCGTTCCTGCTCTACAACACCGGCGTCGCGCTGATCACCAACGTCGACCCCGACCACCTCGACCACTACGGCTCGCTCGAGGCCTTCGAAGCGGCCTTCGTCGAATTCGCCCAGAACGCCGACGAATTCGTCGTGGTCTCCTCGGACGACCCCGGCGCCGTGCACGTCACCGCCCGGCTCACCGACAAGCGCATCATCACCTTCGGCGAGGCCGAGGGCGCCACGGCGCGGGTGCACTCCATCGGCACCAGCGGACCGGTGAGTTTCACCGTGACCTGGGACGGCGTCGACTACTCCGCCACCCTGCGCATCCCCGGCCGGCACAACGCCATCAACGCGGCGGGCGCCTTCGCCGTACTCGTGGGGCTCGGCTTCGAGCCGGCCGCCTCCCTGGCGGCGATCTCGGCGTTCGGCGGCACCGAGCGCCGGTTCGAGCTGCACGGCACCGTGCGCGGTGTGAGCGTCTACGACGACTATGCCCACCACCCCACCGAGGTCGCCGCGGCGCTGTCCGCCGCACGCACGGTGGTCGGAGCCGGCCGGATCATCGCCGTGCACCAGCCGCACCTGTACAGCCGCACCCGGCTGTTCGCCCAGGAATTCGCCGACACCCTGGAGAAATACGCCGACGAGACCATCGTGCTGGCGGTCTACGGCGCACGGGAAGACCCCGAACCCGGCGTGACCGGTGCGCTGGTCTCCGAACGCTTCCAGGACCCGGCCCACGTCGCCTATATCCCCGAGTGGCAGGATGCTGCCGACTACCTCGGCACCATCGCCAGAGACGGCGACTTCGTCGTGACACTCGGCTGTGGTGACGTGTACCGCATCGTTCCGCAGCTGCTCGAATCTCTCGCGGACGAGTCGGCGGCGGGTACGCGCGGATGAGTCACCGTCCAGGCGCTCGCGCATGAAGCGTCCCGCAGGCCCTGCGGCGCGACCAGCGGCACCGAAGCCCGCTGCAGCGAAACCAGCTGCGGCGACACCGCCGCGTGCCCCTGAGCCGCGCCAGCAGCCTGCCCGCGGGCCTAAACGGCCGGCCGCCGGCCCCGGCGCCGCGCCCACCCGTGCCGAGCCTGAGGCGCTGACCGAGCCCATCGTCCTGCCGGCCAGCGCTGCGTCCGACACCCCAGCGACGGATACCCCACCGACACGGCGGCGCCCCGGCGGCTTCAGTCTGCCTCAACGAGGCGTCAAGGCCGCCGCCGCACCGGACGCTCCGGAGACGTCGACTCCACAATCGTTGGGACAGGAGCCCCCGCTGACCGCGCGAGCGGCCCGGGCCCGGCTGCGAGCGGCGCGGCGAGCCCGGAAGCAGTACGAGCGCAACGAGGTGCGTCGCTTCACCTCCCGCTCCCGCCACCGCCGCAATCTCTGGCTCGCCGCCGGCGGCACCGTGGTCGCCCTGGTGGCCTTCGTCCTGGTCGGCGTGTTCTCCCCGCTGATGGCGTTGCGCACCATCGAGATCACCGGAACCAACCGCATCCCGGCCGCCGACGTGGCGCAGGCGCTCGAGGGGCAGCTGGGTACCCCGCTGCCGCTCCTCGACCTCGCCGAGGTGAAGGGGCAACTGAGCGAATTCAGCCTCATCCGCAGCTACGTCACGGAGAGCCGGCCGCCGGATACCCTCGTGGTGCGCATCGTCGAACGGGAGCCCGTCGGCGCTATCACGTCCGCCGCCGGCTTCGACCTCGTCGACGCGGCCGGTGTGGTCATCCAGAGTGGACCGGACCGGCCGCAGGGCTACCCCCTCATCGACGCCGCTGGCGGTGCCAGCGGCGCCGGTTTCCAGGCCGCGGTCGCCGTGGTCGGAGCACTGCCAGAGGGCATCCGCGGCCAGTTGGACAGCGTGACAGCCGCCACCAAGGACGACGTGACGCTCACCCTGGGTGGGGGAGCGCGGGTCCTTTGGGGCAACGCTGAGCGCAGCGAGTACAAGGCGCTCGTTCTGGCGGCCCTCCTTGTGAGCCACCCCGTCGGCAGCGTGACCGAATACGACGTGTCATCGCCGGACAGCGCCGTCGTTCGCTGAAACCGACCGGGTATTCGCGACACGCGGGCGCGCCTCCCCAAGCCATCAGCGGTGGCACCTAACTTCGAATTTAGAATTGCATACTCAGAATAACTTTAAGCCTCGAGTAGAGGTTTAGGGTTCCACCGGAGGCCGGACGTGTCAACTAATCAGAACTACCTAGCAGTCATCAAGGTTGTTGGAATTGGCGGCGGCGGCGTGAACGCCGTCAACCGCATGATCGAGCTCGGCCTCCGAGGGGTCGAATTCATCGCCATCAATACGGATGCCCAGGCACTCCTGATGAGCGATGCAGACGTCAAGCTCGACGTCGGCCGCGACCTCACCAGGGGTCTCGGCGCCGGAGCGGACCCCGAGGTCGGCCGTCGCGCCGCCGAGGACCACGCCGAGGAAATCGAAGAAGCGCTGGCCGGAGCCGACATGGTCTTCGTCACCGCCGGCGAAGGCGGCGGTACCGGTACCGGTGGCGCCCCCGTCGTCGCCCGGATCGCCAAGTCCATCGGCGCTCTGACCATCGGTGTCGTCACCAAGCCGTTCGGCTTCGAGGGCAAGCGTCGTCAGGCTCAGGCCGAGACCGGTGTCGCCTCGCTCAAGAACGAGGTCGACACCCTCATCGTCGTGCCGAACGACCGCCTGCTGGAAATCAGCGACCGCGGCATCAGCATGCTCGAGGCCTTCGCCACCGCTGACCAGGTGCTCCTCGCCGGCGTGCAGGGAATCACCGACCTGATCACCACACCCGGCCTGATCAACCTCGACTTCGCCGACGTCAAGTCGGTCATGCAGGGAGCCGGCTCCGCCCTCATGGGCATCGGTTCCTCGCGCGGAGCGGACCGGGCCATCAAGGCGGCGGAACTCGCCGTTGCCTCTCCTCTGCTCGAGGCGTCGATCGATGGCGCCCACGGCGTGCTGCTCTCCATCCAGGGTGGCTCGAACCTCGGCATCTTCGAGATCAACGACGCCGCCCGCCTGGTGCAGGAGGCCGTGCACCCCGAAGCCAACATCATCTTCGGTGCCGTCATCGACGACACCCTCGGTGACGAGGTGCGCGTCACCGTCATCGCCGCGGGTTTCGACGGCGGTGAGCCCGGTGCCAAGGTTGCCGAGGTCCGTCGTTCCGACCTGGTCGCTGCCGGTGTGGCAGCGGGAGTCTCCGGTGGCGCCGCCGGTGCCATCGCCGGTGCCTCTGCCGCAACAGACAACGCCCCGGTCGCCGAGCCCAGCGGCTCGGTCTGGTCCAGCGACCCCGCTGCGAGCACTCCGGTCGCCGACCCGGCCTTCGAGGACGATTCAGACGACCTGGACATCCCCGATTTCCTGAAGTAATGAGCGAACCGGACCTCGCCCAAAGGCTGGCGAACGTGCGCGGCGGCATAGCCGACGCCGCACGGCTCGCCGGTCGCTCGGTGGACGACATCACCACGGTCGTGGTGACCAAGTTCCAACCGGTGTCCCTGATCCGGGAGCTCCTCGAGCTCGGGGTGCGGGACCTCGGCGAGAGCAGGCACCAGGAGGCCCAGGCCAAGGCGGCCGAACTGGCCGGAGCCGGCATCCGCTGGCACTTTGTCGGTCAGGTGCAGGGCAAGAAGGCCCGCCAGGTGCGGGCCTACTCGTCGGTGATCCACTCGGTGGACCGGGAGTCCCTCGTGACCGGCCTTGCCACCCCGGTGGCGGAGCACACGGGCGCCCTCGAGGCCGGTGCCGAGGTGGACTGCTTCGTGCAGGTCAACCTCACCGAGGACCCGGCCAGGGGCGGGGTGTCGATTCCGGACCTCGCACCGTTGGTGGAGCGGGTTCTGTCGGCCCCGGGCCTGAGGCTGCTCGGGCTCATGGCCGTCGCGCCGCTCGGCGCGGAACCGAAGCGCTCCTTCGCCCTGGTCAGCGAGCTGGGCGCCCAGATGCGCGGCATCGCTCCCGACGCCAGGTACCTGTCGATGGGAATGTCCCAGGACTACGCGGCCGCCATCGCCGAAGGCGCGACACACCTGCGAATTGGCACCGCAATCACCGGGAATCGCCCGGCAGCGGTTAATCTGAAAACGTCGTAATACCAACACGGAGGTCGAGATGTCCAACCCGCTCAAGAAAACCATGGTCTACCTGGGTCTGGCAGACGAAGAGCTGGAATATGAGGCGCCGGCAGCGGCTCCCGTCTCCACTCTCCCCACCCAGTCAGCCCATGTCGCGTCGTCCCACGCTGCTCCGGCGAACGCCGGCCGCGCACCGGTCACGCCGTTGCACAAGACCTCCACCCCCAAGAATGTTGTCGTGTCCGAAATGAACGAGATCCTTACCGTCCACCCGCGCCAGTACCGCGACGCGCAGGTGATCGCCGAGTCCTTCCGTGATGGAATTCCGGTCATCATCAACCTCTCCCAGATGAGCGATGCCGATGCGCGCCGTCTCATCGACTTCGCCAGCGGCCTGTCTCAGGGCCTCTACGGCAAGATCGAGCGCGTAACGGCCAAGGTCTTCCTGCTGTCGCCGTCGCACGTCGTCATCTCCGGCGACAACGCCGTCGAGGAGGGGGACGCCGATTCCTCCTTCTTCGCCCAGTCATAACCCGACGTGTCCGTAGTCAACCTGGTCCTGGGGATCGCCTACTACTTCCTGCTGCTGTACTTCTTCGTCATGTGGGGCCGATTCATCGTCGACCTCGTCCGGGGAATCAACAGGTCGTGGCGGCCGCACGGGTTCGTCCTGGTTCTCATTGAGCTGGTCTACACACTCACCGACCCGCCGATCAATTTCTTCCGTCGGATCTTCCCGCCGCTCCGCGTCGGCCCGATCGCGTTCGACTTTGGCTGGAGCCTGACCATGCTGTGCTGCATCATCGGCATGTGGATTACGGCGATTCGGTTCTGACACGCAGCCTCACCAGGGCCTCGGCATGTATTCTTGATCGATGACGGCCAACCGGCCCGGTACAACACCGAGTGCCAGTTGGTCGTAAGCACGTGTTCGCACAACTGTTCGCAATTAAGTTTTGAGGTGGAAAGCCATGGCGCTAACTCCGGAAGATGTAGTCAACAAGAGGTTTCAGTCGACCAAGTTCCGCGAGGGATATGACCAGGACGAGGTTGACGACTTCCTCGACGAGGTCGTTGTCGAGCTGCGACGCCTGACCCAGGAGAACGAGGACCTCAAGGCCCGTCTCTCCGGCGGCGAGGTCGCACCTGCTGCTCCGGTCAGTGCCGCCGCGGCCAAGACCGCTGAGCCCGTCAACACTCCTGAGCCCGTCGCAGAGCCCGTCGCTGCCGTCGTGCCCGAGCCCGTCGCTGCAGCACCCGTCGCCCCGGCGCCGGTTGCCGAGCCGATCGACGAGACCGCCGGCACGACGAACCTGTTGCAGCTGGCCCGCCGCCTGCACGAGGAGCACGTCAAGGAAGGCGCCGAGAAGCGTGACGCCCTGATCGCTGAGGGCCACGCCACGGCTGCCCGCGTGATCGCGGAGTCCGAAGCCAAGCAGCGCGCCCAGATCAACGTCCTCGACAAGGAGCGTGCCGTCCTCGAGAACAAGATCGAGGAACTGCGCACCTTCGAGCGCGAGTACCGCCAGAAGCTGAAGAGCTACATCGAGGGTCAGCTGCGCGACCTCGACTCCACGTCGCCCGTCGGCGCGGGTGCGGGCAAGGACTCGGGCAACTCGCCGAAGGCGAGCTTCCAGGGCTTTGGCGCGTAACAACCCGTCGAAGGTCAGCTACCGCGCACTTATCGTCCTGGCCCTCGTGGCTGTGGGCGGGTATGCGTTTGATCAGATCAGCAAGGCCCTCGTCGTCAGCTCGATGACCGAGGGTCAGACCGCCCGGGTTCTGGGTGATGTGCTTCAACTGCACTTCATCCGGAACCCCGGCGCGGCCTTCTCCTTCGCCACCGGCCTCACCTGGGTGTTCTCACTCATTGCGGCCGGTGTCGTCGTGTTTGTCGTGTGGTTCGCCCCACGCATCCGCTCGAGCCTGTGGGCGATCGTCTTCGGTCTCCTGCTCGGCGGTGTGCTCGGCAACCTGACCGACCGACTGTTCCGGGAGCCGTCTTTCGGCCTCGGGCACGTCGTAGATTTCATTTACACCCCGTGGATGATGCCGGCCATCTACAACATCGCGGACTGCTGCATCGTGGTGAGCATGGCGCTCTTCATGCTGCTCACCCTGCGTGGCATCGGCCTCGACGGCCGTCGCACCCCGACATCCGACCCGGATGCCGCCGAACCGGCCGTCAGCACCGTGCCCGCCGGCAGCGCCGCGCCCCTCACCCCCTCCAACTGAACGGCATCATGGAAAACCGAGCCCTTCCCCTGCCCGATGGTTTGGACGGTGTACGCGTTGACGCGGGCATCGCCAAGCTGTTCGGCTTCTCCCGCAGCTTCGCGGCCGAAATCGCCGAGTCCGACGGGGTCACCCAGGACGGCGTCGTGGTCGGCAAGTCGGACAAGCTGCGTGCTGGGGCCTGGCTCGACGTGAGCTGGGCGCCCAAGCAGGACCTCGTCATCGTGCCCATCGCGGTACCCGATCTCACGATCGTGCACGACGACGACGACATCGTCGTCGTCAACAAGCCATCCGGCGTCGCGGCGCACCCCAGCGTGGGCTGGACCGGCCCGACGGTGCTCGGCGCCCTCGCCGCCGCCGGCTACCGCATCGCCACCTCAGGTGCGTCCGAACGGGCCGGCATCGTGCACCGTCTCGACGTCGGGACCAGCGGCCTCATGGTCGTTGCGAAGTCCGAGCACGCGTACACGCACCTCAAACGGGCCTTCCACGACCGGGAGGTCGACAAGATCTACCACGCCGTCGTGCAGGGCCACCCAGACCCGTCCAGCGGCACCATCGACGCGCCGATCGGGCGCCACCCGCGCTCCGACTGGAAGTTCGCTGTGATCGCCGGAGGCAAGGACTCCGTCACTCACTACGAGACCCTGGAAGCCTTCCCCTCCGCGTCCCTGCTCGAGGTGCATCTGGAGACCGGTCGAACCCACCAGATCCGGGTGCACATGGCCGCCCAGCGGCATCCGTGTGTCGGCGACGCCATGTACGGGGCCGACGCGAAGATCTCGGCCAGGCTCGGCCTCACCCGGCAGTGGCTGGTCGCCAAGCAGCTCTCCTTCGATCACCCGACCAGCGGCGAATGGGTCACCTTCAACGCCGAGTACCCGGACGACCTGGCCAAAGCTCTGCGCTTACTGCGCGGCGATTAGGCTGCGTTGATCAGGACAGGGGCGTCCTCCGGCGCTTAGGCTGGAAGACCAGCACCCCCCACTTCGTCATCAGATAAACCCCAGAGCAGCTGGAGCAGTCGTGTCGCCGCAGAATGATTCGTTCGTCCACCTTCACGTGCACAGCGAGTACTCCATGCTCGACGGCGCCGCGCGGGTCAAACCGTTGATCGCTGCGGCCGCTGAACAGAAGATGCCGGCCATCGCCGTCACCGACCACGGCAACGTTTTCGGCGCGTTCGATTTCTGGAAGACCGCCACGGATGCCGGGATCAAGCCGATCATCGGCACCGAGGCTTACATCACGCCGGGCACCGACCGTCGCGACAAGACCCGGGTGCGCTGGGGCACCAACGCCCAAAACCGCGACGACGTCGGCGGTAGCGGTGCGTACACCCACATGACCCTGCTCTCGGAGAACACCGAGGGAATGCACAACCTGTTCAGGCTCTCGTCCCTCGCGTCGCTGGAGGGCTACTACTTCAAGCCGCGAATGGACCGCGAACTGCTCAGCACCTATTCCAAGGGTCTGATCGGTACGACCGGATGCGTGGGTGGCGAGGTGCAGACCCGCCTCCGGCTCGGCCAGTACGACGAGGCCAGGCAGGCCGCGGGGGAGCTGCGGGACATCTTCGGGAAGGACAACTTCTTCTGCGAGATCATGGACCACGGCATCGACATCGAGCGCCGCACCATGACGGACCTGCTCAAGTTGGCCAAGGAACTCGATCTGCCGCTGGTGGCCACCAACGACCTGCACTACACCCACGCGCACGACGCGACAGCGCACGCGGCGCTGCTCTGCGTGCAGTCGGCATCCACCCTGGACGACCCCAACCGGTTCAAATTCGACTCGAACGAGTTCTACCTCAAGACCGCCGCCGAGATGCGGCACCTGTTCCGGGACAACCCGGAGGCGTGCGACAACACTCTGCTCATCGCCGAGCGGTGCGAGGTCAAGTTCAACACCTCGGCCAACTACATGCCCCGGTTCCCCACCCCTGAGGGCGAGAACGAGGAAAGCTGGTTCATCAAGGAGACCGAACTCGGCCTCATCCGCCGCTACCCGAACGGGATCACCGCGGCCGTGCGCAAGCAGGCCGACTACGAGGTCGGCGTCATCACCCAGATGGGCTTCCCCGGCTACTTCCTGGTCGTCGCCGACTTCATCAACTGGTCCAAGGAGAACGGCATCCGGGTCGGCCCCGGTCGTGGCTCCGGCGCCGGCTCGATGGTCGCGTACGCCATGGGCATCACCGACCTCGACCCGCTGGTGCACGGCCTGATCTTCGAGCGCTTCCTCAACCCCGACCGTGTCTCCATGCCCGACTTCGACGTCGACTTCGACGACCGTCGCCGCGGCGAGGTCATCCACTACGTCACCGAGAAGTACGGCTCCGAGCGCGTCGCCCAGATCGTCACCTACGGCACCATCAAGGCCAAGCAGGCGCTGAAGGACTCCAGCCGGGTGCTCGGCTTCCCGTTCGGCATGGGCGACAAGCTCACCAAGGCCATGCCGCAGCCCATCATGGGCAAGGACATGCCGCTCACCGGCATGTTCGACAAGGACCACCCCCGCTACCGCGAGGCCGGCGACTTCCGCGCCGTCATCGAGACGGATGCCGAGGCGCGCACGGTCTTCGACACCGCGCTCGGTATCGAGAACCTCAAGCGCCAGTGGGGTGTGCACGCCGCCGGCGTGATCATGTCCTCCGACCCGCTCATCGACATCATCCCGATCATGCGCCGTGAGGCCGACGGCCAGATCGTCACGCAGTTCGACTACCCGGCCTGCGAGAGCCTGGGCTTGATCAAGATGGACTTCCTGGGGCTGCGCAACCTCACCATCATCGACGACACCCTCGACAACATCGAAGCGAACCGTGGCCACCGCCCGGTGCTCGAAGACCTCGACCTCGACGACGTGCTCGCCTACGAACTGCTCGCCCGCGGCGACACCCTCGGGGTGTTCCAGCTGGACGGCGGCCCGATGCGCGCGCTCCTGCGCAGCATGAAGCCCGACAACTTCGAAGACATCTCCGCCGTCATCGCGCTCTACCGGCCCGGCCCCATGGGCGCGAACTCGCACACCAACTACGCGCTGCGGAAGACCGGTCAGCAGGAGATCATCCCGATCCACAAAGAGCTCGAGGAGCCCCTCAAAGACATCATCGGCGGCACCTACGGCCTCATCGTCTATCAGGAGCAGGTGATGTCGATCGCGCAGAAGCTGGCCGGCTTCACCCTGGGTCAGGCCGACCTGCTGCGACGCGCGATGGGCAAGAAGAAGAAGTCCGAGCTGGACAAGCAGTTCGAGGGCTTCTCCGGCGGAATGATAGCCAACGGCTACTCAATGGAAGCCATTACCACCGTCTGGAACATCCTTCTACCGTTCTCTGACTACGCCTTCAACAAAGCCCACTCCGCGGCCTACGGAGTGCTGTCCTACTGGACCGCATACCTCAAGGCGCACTATCCGGCTGAGTACATGGCCGCCCTGCTGACCAGCGTCGGCGATGCCCGCGACAAGCTCGCGCTGTACCTCAACGAGTGCCGCCGGATGGGCATCCAGGTGCTGCCGCCGGATGTCAACGAGTCGATCGGCTTCTTCGCCGCCGTCGGCACCGACATCCGCTTCGGCCTGGGCGCCGTGCGTAACGTCGGTTTCAACGTGGTGGAAGCCATCCGGGCCGCCCGCACCGAGAAGGGCGACTTCGAGTCGTTCCACGATTTCCTCCGCAAGGTCCCGCTGCAGGTCACCAACAAGCGCACCGTCGAGTCCCTGATCAAGTCCGGCGCCTTCGACTCCCTCGGTGCCACCCGCCGCGCCATGTTCGAGATTCACGAGGGCGCCGTCGACTCCGCCGTCAAGATCAAACGTGACGAGTCGCACGGCATGGTCGGCTTCGACTTCGACAGCCTCTTCGACGACCCTCAGGAGACCGATCAGGTGCCGGACCGGCCGGAGTGGAGCAAGAAGGAGAAGCTCGCACTGGAGCGCGACATGCTCGGCCTCTACGTCTCCGACCACCCTCTGGCCGGCCTCGAGATTCCGCTGGCCAAGCACGCCAGCACCACGATCACCGATCTGATCAGTTCCGAGCACACCCAGGATGCCGATACCGTCACCGTGGCCGGCCTCATCACCAATGTGCAGCATCGCATCGCCAAGAAGTCGGGCAACCAGTACGGCATCATCTCGGTCGAGGACTTCGGCGGCGAGATCGACGTCATGTTCATGGGCAAGGCGTACCAAGAGTTCTCCCTTGACCTCGTCAGCGACTCCGTCGTGGTGGTGCGCGGCCGGGTGAGCATGCGCGATGACGGAATGAACCTGCACGCGTACAGCATCTTCGCGCCCGAGCTCGGTCAGGCGTCCGATCACGGCACCCTGTCGATCACTCTGTTCGAGGCGCGAGCCACCACCGATACCGTCACCCAGCTCGGCGAGGTGCTCAAGAGACACGGCGGTACCTCAGAGGTGCGCCTGAAGTTGATCAAGGGTGACACCGCCCGCGTCTTCGAGCTGCCGAGCCGGGTCACCGTGACCGCCGACCTCTTCGGCGAACTCAAGAGCCTCCTGGGCCCGTACTGCCTGACTTGACCCTCTGCCCGCTCCAGATGGATTCGGGCGGAGGCCCCGGTCAGAACGGTGGGTTCTCGGGTGCCGGTGGGGTCGGCTTCCGACTCGGCCGCTGCCGGGGCATCAGGTAACTGTCATCGGCGGGCCGCTTCCGGGTCTTGGGCCCCACGACCGGTGGCCGTGGCCGGGGTGGTCCGACCGGGTTGGCGGGGTCGGTGCGGTAGCTGCGTTTGCCGGGTGAGGTCCAGTGCAGGATCCCGCCGGTTTCCTGCGTGACTCGCCACTGGCTGAGGTGTTTGAGTCGGTGGTGGGGTTCGCAGAGGTGGGCGAGGTTGTCGCAGTCGGTGTTGCCGCCGCCGGCCCAGGGGTCGGTGTGGTCGACGTCGCTGGTCACCGCGGGTCGGGAACAGCCCGGGAACCGGCAGGTTTCATCGCGCACCCGCAGGTACTTTTTCATGGCCTTGGTGTTCTTGTGCTGGGTTTTGCCGAGCGAGAGCACCACCCCGGTCTCCGGGTGGGTGAGCAGCCGGGTGAAGCTCGGTGCGTGCCCGGCGATCTCCCGCGCGGCCTCGGGGGAGATGGGCCCGTACCCTTCGAGGGTGCCGGGTTCCTCGTCCAAGCCCAGCAGGGTGAGCACGGGCACGGTGACCATGACGGTGCCGCGGATGCCGGCGCCCATCCCGTCGGGCGTGATTCCGTCCAGCAGCAGGGCGGCGGTGATGTCGGCGCGGAGTTGGTCGAGGGTGCGAGTCGGGAGCTCTTCCGTGGCGTCTGGGCGGAGGCCGACTGCGGTGCCGCTTCCGCTGCCAGCGGTGTCGGACGCGGTGTTCCCATTCGGTGCGGGGTCGCCGAGGTGCTTGAGCTTCACGGCCATGCCGTTGATGCGGTCGTAGGCGGCCTTGGTGTCGTGGGCGGTGCCGTACCAATGCAACCAGCCCATCCCGTCCGGGGCGGCCTCCCAGCGGCTGTGCCGTTCGGCCAGGGCGTTCGTGCTGCGGGTCACGATCGACTCCGGGTGCAGCCGCTCCCGTAGCCGGCGGGCCTTGTCGATGAACCGGCCCACCGGCAGGCGCTTGGCCTCCGGCAGCACCTTCTCTTCGAATGCCGCCTGGTCCTCCATCGGCAGGGTGCGCATCTGGTCGACGAGCGCGGTGGCGTGTCGATAGCTGATCTCTCCGGCGGAGAGGGCCTCGAAGGTCGCCGGGGCGGCCAGGAGCCAGAGGGACTGATCCATCAGGTGCTCCACGGTGCGCTCGGACAGGCGCAGCAGGCAGGCGGTCTCACTGACAATCGTGCGGCGGGCCACGTCCCGGTCGTCCCACCGGCTGTAGGCGGCCGCGCGGGCTTGGTCCTCGGTCAGGGTGGCCGCGTTCACGTCGGCCAGCCGGATGCTCTCCGGGTTGCCGTGCAGGCGCGAGGAAACGAGCGGGTCCTCACTCCAGCCCTGCAGGGCGACGAAGAACTCGGCCTGCCGGGCCTGCGCCTGCGCAATGGCGCGGGCCTCGGCCGCGATCAGCTCGGTGCGGCGGGCCAGCTCCGAGCAGACCAACTCGTCCAGGGCCGGGTTGGGGACGTACGGCCCGAAAGCGGTCGGGTCGACAGGGGAGGGGGTGGAGCCAGGTGGAGCGGACTCCGGAGAGCGGTGGTCAGCATCCGGAGCGGGCGGTACTGCCTGGTCGGGGTTACTCATGATGAGATCGTCTCACCTACCACTGACACTGTAAAAGGTTCCGCGAGCTGTGAGAAAAGCCCCAGAAATCGCGGGCAAAGTCAAGCGGTCTAAGCAACGCCGGTGGTTTGTGCTGCTGTGAGCAGCTGGGCTAGCCGGTTGGCTGGGGTTTCGAGGCCGAGGGTGGGTCGGG